>NZ_JACJOR010000224.1:0-5280 GCF_014695615.1 Leptolyngbya sp. FACHB-711 | reverse complement strand
GCGATCGGTTTTGAGACGGCAACTGAAGAAGCGACGATCGATGCTTTGCCGCTGACCGGAACGCTGCCAGAATGGCTAACGGGAACGCTGATTCGCACGGGTCCGGCTCAGTTTGACATTGACGGAGAGCCTTATCGCCACTGGTTTGATGGACTGGCGATGCTGTCGCGATTTTCGTTTCAGGCGGGGCGAGTGAGCTATGTGAATCGATTCCTTGCCAGTGATTCTTATCAAGAGGCACACGAGAAAGGCAAAATTAGCCGGGGTGAATTTGGCACAACTGCTCGGACTTCTTTTTGGAAACGATTGCGCGATCCGCTGCCGCGCCCAACCGATAACGCCAACGTGAATATCTTGCCGTTGGGCGATCGACTCGTCAGCACTACTGAAGTCCCGCAGCCGATCGTGTTTAACCCCGATACGCTAGAAACGCTGGATAAGTTTCCGTTTGACGACCGCATTTTGGGACAGACAACGACTGTACATCCGCATTTTGATTTCGATCGCCAGTGTTTGTTCAACTATCTAATTGCCTTTGGTTCGCCCAGCAAATACAATATTTACCGCATGGGTTTCCACAACAGCCGCCGCGAGTTGGTTGCCTCGATTCCGGTGAAGGAACCCGCCTATATGCACACCTTCGCCATGAGCGATCGATACATTATTCTCACCGAGTTTCCCTTGCGGCTGAATTTGCTCGGTCTACTGACTAGCGGCAAACCGTTTATCGAAAACTATCGCTGGAAGACCGATCGCGGCACCCATTTCACGGTAGTCGATAAATCAACTGGGGAAGTTGTAAAAACCTGTGAGAGCGAACCCTTTTTCGCCTTTCATCACGTAAATGCGTTTGAACAAGATGATGAATTGTTGATCGATTTGATCGCTTATCCCGACGGCAGAATTATTGATGATTTATATTTAGAGCCGTTAAGAACCGGACGATCGGGCAATGCCGCCGGAAAATTGAAGCGATATCGCCTCAATCTCAATTCAGGTGATGCGATCGGTGAAACTTTATCCGATGAGACGATCGAGCTTCCGAGAATTCATTACCGACAGGCGAACGCGAAACCCTATCAGTTTGTGTATGGCGTAGGCAATCAAATTCTGAATAATTTTAACGATCAGCTGGTCAAAATCAATGTGAATACGGGCGAGACTGCCTTCTGGTCAGACGAAAACTGCTATCCGGGTGAACCCGTCTTTGTTTCTGCGCCCAACGCCTCAGCCGAAGACGAAGGAATTCTGCTTTCTGTGGTGCTGGATGCCGATCGCAAACAGTCTTTTCTCCTCATGCTCGATGCTCAATCCATGAGCGAACTGGCACGAGCAGAAGTTCCCCATGTGATTCCATTTCAATTTCACGGGCAGTATTTTCCCTCGATTCATCCGGCGATCGATCTGAGTCAGATTCATCGGTAAGGGGCTGTAGGCTGTAGCCCTTTTTCAGCGTGGACGCGATCGAGAAATGGTGATACTAGAAGCAGGTTTATTTCTTGACCAATCGTTCTTTACAGACCCCTGCCCTATGGTTGCGCCACCTCAGCTTCGATCGTTTGAACAGCAGCTCGATGAATCTAATCTCACCCGCGTCATGTGGCTCCTGTGGGGGCTGTCGGCGGGGCTGATCGTGCTGGATGGCTTTGATTTTTTTATTATTGGCGTTGCGCTTCCCTTTCTTCAGCGGGACTTTAACTTGGGGTCGGCTGAAATTGGTGCGGTGGCAGTGGCGGCGATCGTCGGTTCCCTGCTCGGCTCTCTTACCCTGGGACCGTTAACCGATCGGATTGGGCGACAGCGAATGCTGCTGGTAGACGTTGCCTTATTTGTCATTGCGACGGCAGGAACGGCTTTTGCCTGGAATGCGATTTCGCTGCTCGGGTTTCGCTTTCTGGTAGGGGTGGCGATCGGGGCAGATTATCCGATTAGCGTCTCTTACATTACCGAAAACGTTCCGGCTCGGCTACGCGGACGGATGGTGATTGGGGCGTTTACGTTTCAGGCAGTTGGGGCGCTGCTGGGCGCACTCACCGGAATCGGCATTATTGCGGCGTTTCAAGCTTTTTATCCCGATGTCGTGCAGCCTGCAGTTCAGTATGCATGGCGAGGGATGCTGGGCGTGGGGCTGATCTTGGCAATCGGCGTTGGAATTTTGCGGCTCAACTTCTTGCTGGAAAGTCCGCGCTATTATCTAGCACGAGGAGACTACGAAGCCGCATCGAAGGCAGCCTCAACCCTGCTCGAAACCCCGATCGTCCTCACGCCCGAAACCGATCCGCCGGAGACCGAATCTAGCCTGTCCTATCGCGATTTGTTTTCGGTCGCTTATCGTGGCCGTACGCTACTTGCCTCGATTCCCTGGTTTTTGCAGGATATTGCCACTTACGGCATCGGCATTTTTACTCCGACGATTATTGCTGCCCTTGCCTACGCCGATCGTACCGATTTGCTCAACCGGGAACTGGCATCGGCAAAAGGGTCTGCGATCGTGGATTTGTTTCTGATTGCAGGTTTTTTGATTGCGGTGGTTTGCGTCGAGCGGGTGGGGCGAATTCGGCTGCAAATTTTGGGTTTTGTGGGAATGGCGATCGGGCTACTGATTCTGGCGGGTTCGGGCTGGAGCAGTTCAGCCAGTGCCTGGAATACGGCGATCGTCTTTCTGGGCTTTTTTGTGTTTAACCTGACGATGAATGCTGGACCGAATTCGACTACATTTTTGCTGTCGGGTGAAGTGTTTCCCACGTCGATTCGGGCAAGTGGAGCCGGGTTTGCTGCTGCCGTTGCCAAAGCGGGAGCCGTTCTGGGAACCTTTGGCTTACCGATTCTGCAAACGTCGATCGGCGTTATGCCCCTTTTAGTTGGGTTGGCGGGCGTTTGTTTGTTGGCGGCGGTTCTGACGTTTGTGCTGCGGGATGATGGGCGGCGGGATTAATCGCTGATGATGGCAATGCAGGGAGCCTCTAGAATGGGCATTTTCTCCAGGCCAGTAAGAACACCCTCACTCTGGGTTCAGCCGTGGCTAAGCGTCATTTTGATCGCCCCAAGCTTCTACAGAGGGGGAAACTCCCAAATTGTTTAAAGTCCCCCCTCGCTTTTTAGGAGCGGCAAGTCACAAGGGGGGATTGAGGGGGCTGCAAAACCTTGAATGCGATCGGGGATACGACAGGCGATCCTAAGCAGCCGGAACCGATAACCCTTTACTTGCCAGCCACTCTGGGTTAAACAGCCGTGACTGATAGCGTGCCCCCCCATCACACAGAAGGGTGACGATCGTGTGTCCTGGACCCAGTTGTTTAGCCAAGGCTACGGCTGCGGCCACGTTGATGCCTACCGAACCACCCATGAACAAGCCATCTTTGCGAAGAAGCTGGTAGATCATCCGCAGTGCCTCCTGGTCGTGTACCTGGATAGCGTCGTCGATCGGTGCGCCTTCCATATTGGCAGTGACCCGGCTGTTGCCAATGCCTTCGGTGACGGAGCTGCCTTCGATTTTAATTTCGCCAAATTTGGCATAGCTATACAGTCCGCTGCCCATCGGGTCTGCCAGGACACAGCGCACGTTTGGATTTTGCTCTTTCAGATAAAGCGAAACGCCTGCGTAGCTGCCGCCTGTTCCTGTGGCTGTAACCCAGGCATCGATTTTGCCCTCGGTTTGCTGCCAGATTTCGGGTCCGGTGGTTTCGTAGTGGGCGCGACGGTTTGCCAGATTGTCAAACTGGTTTGCCCAGATCGCGTTTTCTAACTCTTCCGCAATTCTGCCCGACAGCCGCACGTAGTTGTTCGGATCGCGGTAGGGCACTGACGGAACCGGGCGAACTTCTGCCCCCAGCGTCCGCAGCAAATCGATTTTTTCCTGAGATTGAGTGTCGGGAATAATAATCAGACACTTGTAGCCTTTAGCATTGCAAATGTGTGCCAGTCCGATTCCGGTATTGCCTGCCGTGCCTTCAACAACAGTGCCGCCCGGTTTCAGCAAGCCCTGCTCTTCTGCTTCTTGAATAATGTAGAGGGCTGCCCGATCCTTTACGGAACCACCTGGATTGAGAAACTCTGCTTTGCCCAAAATCTCGCACCCGGTCTCTTCACTGAGACTGTGCAGCCGAATCAGGGGAGTATTGCCGACTGCACCAACAAATCCGTCGTTAATGTCCATGCTGGAAACTGCTTGCTTAGATCTCTTTCTCTGATTCTGACCGATCGCGTGCATCCGCAAATTAATTTGTCATTCCGCATGCCGAACTCCAAATGACGAACTCCTATCACGGGATGCCGCTTCGCCTTGATACCATGATAAAAGGGGCACAGCCAAAAGCAGAATCAAGAGCAGAATCAGGAGCAGCAGCATGAAATTTGGCGTAATTGTCTTTCCCGGATCAAACTGCGATCGTGACGTAGCAATGGTGAGCCGCGATTTGCTTCAGCAGCCAACGCGGATGATCTGGCACGAAGACAGCAATTTATCTGATTTGGATGTGGTGATCCTGCCGGGTGGATTTAGCTACGGCGACTATTTGCGCTGTGGGGCGATCGCTCGATTTTCTCCAGCGATGCAAGCCACGATTGAACACGCGAAGCAGGGAAAATTTGTACTGGGCATCTGCAACGGATTTCAGGTGTTGACCGAAGCGGGTCTGCTGCCAGGGGCACTCATGCGAAACCGGGATCTGCACTTTGTCTGCGATCGAGTGCCGCTTAAAGTTGAACGCAATGATTTGCCCTGGACGCAGCACTACCAGTCGGGACAGGTCATTACGTTGCCGATCGCTCATGGAGAAGGCTGTTATTACGCCGATCGCGACACTCTAGCAGAGCTAGAGGACAACCAGCAGGTGCTTTTTCGCTATGCTACCCCCGCAGGAAACCCCTCGCCGGATGCAAATCCAAACGGCTCGCTCAATAATATTGCAGGCATCTGCAACCGACAGGGCAATGTGCTAGGCATGATGCCCCACCCAGAACGCGCTTCCGACCCGGCTCTGGGCAACACGGACGGGCTAGGATTGTTTAAGGGCTTGCTGTCGGTGCTCGTAGAGGCTTAGGGCGTGCTTTAAAAGCCTGATAGTCCCCCAATTTCTCTCAATTTCTCAGAGGGGGAACTGACGATCGATTTAAAGTCCTTCACGATCGGGGAATGACTGGGGAACTAAGGAGGCACAGAGGATATTGAACCCACCGTTGAGTGAATCTGCGCTCCTCAGTTTGAAGGGATGAATCTTGAAGGGCTGAATTGTACTGCGAAGCAATGCTGGAAAACCGAAGCGGAAATGAAACGATAAG
>NZ_JACJOR010000223.1:0-2826 GCF_014695615.1 Leptolyngbya sp. FACHB-711 | reverse complement strand
TGAACACTCAGTGCGGGCAGGGTTGGTATGCCTGCTAGAATGCCCGATCGAATTTTGAAGTTCCCTCCGCAAATTCACTAGTTTTTGTGGCCTGAAATCTGCCCTGAGAATCAACCTGAATCAGGCTTGTCGCTTTGCCCAGTGCTGCTTGATGTCCTGAATGGAGAAGATGGTTTGAAAGTCGAGCTGCTGCTGCTGATAAAGTTCCGCGCCACCCTGATGCCGATCGACCAACGAAATTACCTGCGTGACCTGATAGCTCGCTTGCCGAAGCCGATCGACTGCTTTCAGTGCCGATTGTCCAGTTGTGACCACATCTTCTAACACCACAACCGGGCTTCCTTCTGGCAGGGGCAATCCTTCAATGTATGCCTGGGTCCCGTGTCCTTTAGCTTCCTTGCGAACAATGAGTGGCGCGATCGATCGTCCGGCATAGGCGGCTGCTACACTCGTTGCCGACACGATCGGATCAGCTCCCAGGGTCAGTCCGGCTACGGCGATCGTTTCCGGCGGCAGCATCGACAGCACGACCCGACCCACTGCCACGCCCCCCAGCGGATGCAGCGTCACCTGCTTGCCGTTGATGTAATACTCGCTGCGTTGCCCGGAAGACAGCACAAAGTCGCCTTCACGATAAGCAAAGTCACAGAACAAATCCAGCAAATATTGCTTGAGTTCGGGCAGGTCTGCTTGCGTGACCAGGGTAATGGCTTCGGAAGAGGCGATCGTCGATTCGCTCATTGATAGATTTAACGTGACTGGTTGAGAGATTGCTTATTTACTGTCCCACACATTTGCCTCGTACAGCATTGCTTAATCCCAGTCTGAACTCGCCCCCAATCTTTCACAGCTTAGAAATTCCCAAATCTCAAAGTTCCCTAGAGAATTGGCCTCCTGAGGGGGCACCAACGCTATCAAACTCATCCCTTCATGTCCGTTCCATTCAACCGTCCGTTCCAGTGGATTGTCCCAGCACGACCTCGCAGTATTGCCTCAAGAGTGTCAACCGATCGCCAATCTGCTTCTGTCGCTGGCTTGCGGTCGAAGGCTGTCGAGCCGCCTTCAGAAACAAAACATCCGTTGAGAGCAGGCGAAACTGCTTGGCAATCTCGGTTTGGATTGACTGAAGCTTAGTGGCGATCGGCGGGTTGAGGGCATCCAGATCCAGGGGCAAGATCTGTTGATGAAAGATTTGCTGTGCAGCTTCGACTTCGGCAGTGGTGAGTTCTCCCTCATTAGTTAGGTCGATCAAGCGATCGATTGATGCCTGTAAAGCGAGAAAAGGTTGACGGTATTGTTCAGTTAACATTCGGTTTTGTCGTTTCGGTGAGGATGCCCTTCTTTGGATAGAAGTAAAATGTGTCGCAGTATGCACCTTAATAGGTTAAAGTAGTGTTAAGCTTCCTGGTCGCTTCTTTATCAATTTCCTCTTATCCTTAAGAGTAAGAGATAGACTCCTTTCCCGTTTCCACCTGCCGTACTGGTTTAGCAATCTGTATCAGCGGCTTGTTGCAGTCCATGATCAAGTCTTTGATCAAGTCATTGCTTTAAGTCATTAGCTGTAGCCCCGATTACAGCGATTTGTAAACTTGGGGTGGGCAGTTTAATATTTTTCCTTAACAATCTTTTGACAGACCTCAAAACAAATTGTCGATCGCTGGTCGTTTCATTAGCGACTTGCCACGATCGGTCAGTTTCTCAGTTTGAGCAAGCACGTTGGAGCAATATTCTGCTTCAGCAACCCACCTTATTTCAAATTGGGTACGATGGCGTAAAATTACGCAATCATCCACCCTTAGCCCCTTTACCCGCACTCAGGGCTTAACCTATGAATGTAGCCATCGCCACGCTTCCCACTGATATTGCTTTACCCAACTGGCTTGAGGATTGTTTGACCGAGCATCAATCGCCCCTTGCCTGTGCTGAACCCACTCCCACGCCCAATGATATTTCGCTTGTTTGTCAGGCATTTGAGTTTGCCTACTGTCTACATCAGGGGCAAAAGCGGGCTTCGGGAGAACCTTACATTGCCCATCCGGTCGCCGTTGCGGGATTACTGCGTGATCTGGGGGGCAGTGCGCCGATGATAGCGGCAGGGTTTCTGCATGACATTATCGAGGATACGGATGTCACGGGCGAAGAGCTAGAGCGGCGATTTGGCGCAGAAGTGCGGCGGCTCGTGGAAGGCGTCACCAAGCTTTCTAAGTTTAATTTCTCCAGTAAGACGGAGCGGCAGGCAGAAAACTTCCGGCGGATGTTCCTGGCGATGGCTCAGGATATTCGCGTGATCGTGGTCAAGCTTGCCGATCGCCTGCACAACATGAGAACGCTAGAACACTTGACTGACGATAAGCGGAGGCGCATTGCCCTGGAAACACGAGAAATTTTTGCGCCGTTAGCGAACCGCTTGGGGATTGGACGGTTTAAGTGGGAATTGGAGGATCTGTCGTTTAAATATCTGGAGCCGGAGGCATACCAGCAGATCAAGCAATTGATTTCTGATAAACGAACTGATCGCGAAGCCCGACTGGAAAAAGTGGCAGAAACCCTGCGGGAGCGGCTTGATCAGCTTGGAATTCACTGCTATGACATCAGCGGTCGCCCAAAGCACCTGTACGGCATTTATCAAAAGATGCAGCGACAGCAAAAAAGCTTTGAGGAAATCTACGATATCGCGGCAGTGCGGGTAATCGTGGGAACCAACGATGAATGCTATCGTGCCTTGGCAGTAGTGCATGATGCCTTTTGTCCGATTCCCGGTCGCTTCAAGGACTATATTGGTTTGCCTAAGCCCAACCGCTACCAGTCGCTGCACACGGTAGTCCT
>NZ_JACJOR010000222.1:0-19890 GCF_014695615.1 Leptolyngbya sp. FACHB-711 | reverse complement strand
TCAACTCTGGGGTAGTGTTACCCGTGGACCAATTACAGATGAACTGATTTTAAAGCAGCTACCTGAAATGTTCCTTCCTTTATTATCTAAAAGTTGATGATGTTATCTAAAAATTGATAATGCGTCTATGCGATCGAATCGATCCTTGTCATAGGCAATTTCTCTGTCGCCCACGGAAAGATTTTCTTTCCACTGTTGCCAATAGGTTTCGTAGACGATCGTTTCTGCCATACCAATCTTGTTGCAGGAACGTTCTTTCACAAATCATCTCTGACTAATGTTCTTTGGCTGATCGGAATACACATCGGCGTTCCTGCGATCGGGTCGGGCACAATGCGGCTCTCTAACCCAAAGACCTCCCGCACCATTGCCTCGGTCATCACTTCAACAGGAGAACCCTGAGCATAGATGTGTCCCTGCTTCATTGCGACCAAGTAATCGGCATAGCGACAGGCTTGATTCAGATCATGCAATACCATCACGATCGTCTGTCCCCTGGTTTGATTCAGGTCATACAGTAAATCCAGCACTTCGATTTGATTCGCTAAATCCAAAAACGTGGTGGGTTCATCCAGTAACAAAATGGGTGTATTCTGCGCCAGAGCCATTGCGATCCAGGCACGCTGTCGCTGTCCACCCGAAAGGCTATCGAGCGGGCGATCGCCCAATTCCGTTATCCCGGTCATTGCCAATGCCTGTTCCATGAACTGCTCATCCTCCTTTGACCACTGCTGAAACCAGCTTTGATGGGGATAGCGTCCCTGCGCCACTAGCTCTCGCACCGTTAAGCCCTCGGGGGCGATCGGACTTTGAGGTAACATGCCTAACTGTTTGGCAACTTCTTTGCTTGCAAGTTGGGCGATCGCAGTTCCATTCAGGTAGACAATGCCGCTTTGGGGCTTTAACAGTCGTGCCAGTCCTTTGAGCAATGTCGATTTACCGCAGCCATTTGCCCCGACCAGAGCCGTAATGCGATGAATCGGAATGTCTACGTTTAACTCCCGGATAATGGCCGTGCGATCGTATGACAGAGTGAGTTTTCGAGTGGTGAATGCTGTTTCCATTGATATTGGAGGGCTAATTGTAGAAGGACAGAGTGCAGAAGTGGAAATGTTCTTACGCATTTCGGTTGCGGTAGAGCAGATACAGAAAATAAGGTGCGCCAACTGCAGCTGTCACGACACCACACGGAAGTTCGATCGGCGCAAACAGCGATCGCCCTAAAAAATCCGCCAAGGCGACAATCAAGCCTCCCAGCAGGGCAGCAGTTGGGATCAAGCTTTCGTGCGATGTACCGACTAATTGACGAGCTAAATGGGGAGCCATCAACCCCACAAAGCCGATCGTTCCTGCCGTTGCCACACTTGCCCCTGCTAACGCCACGCTGATGAGCAATAAAAGCCCCCGCTGCCACTCCACTCGGCTCCCCAGCCCCCGTGCAACCTCATCCCCTAAATTGAGGGTGTTTAGCTCACGCGCACTCACCAGAGCGAGGGGAAGCAATACAATCAGCCAGGGAAGCAATGCCTGAATATGCTCCCATGTGCGTCCGTAGACACTTCCAGCTAACCAGACTAACGCCTGACTCACATCGTTTATATTGCCAAAGGTGATCATCAAGCTAGTAAAAGCGGAGGCGATTGCCTCGATGCCCACACCAACCAAAATGAAGCGAATGGGTAAACTTCCGCCATTCCACGACAGCCAATACACTAGCAAAGCGGCAATCAAGGCTCCTGTAAAAGCTACGATCGGTAGGAGAGATACCGGAATCGCAGGAAACAGCACAATGAGCGTCACGGCTGCTAATCCTGCCCCTGCCACAACGCCCACAATTTCAGGGGCTGCTAGAGGATTGCGCGTCAGTCCCTGCAAAATCGTTCCGGCAACGGCCAACGCCATTCCGACTAAAAAGGCAACAATAACTCGCGGCAACCGTAATGTATAAATGACGAAGCCATAATCAGAATTACTTGTATCGAATCCCAGAAGTGTCTTGATGACACTCAGCGGCGAAATTGGATATTCTCCATATCCCAAACTCAAGACCAGCACAGCAAATGAGATCACCGCAAGGGCAAACACGATCGCAGGCACTCTTCGATCAACTCGAATTGACAGCGGTACTTGTTTTGAGCGAAGCACTAACCAGGATGAAGGCATGGATTTAAACCTGTCACTGTTTTACGTTGAGCCGCGCGAGATACATGAAAAATGGCGCACCAATGAGTGCCATCACGATCCCCACGGGCAATTCCTGCGGCTTGATGATGAGTCGTCCTACGAGATCCGCGATCGATAAAAGCACAGCACCCCAGATTGCTGAATAGGGCAGTATCCAGCGATAATCAACCCCCGCCCAAAAGCGAACCACGTGGGGAATGACTAAACCGATAAAGCCGATCGGTCCTGCGAGAGCGACTGCACTGCCACTTAACAAAACAACGATGATAGAGGCGATCGCCTTAACCCATCCGACTCGCAGCCCCAGCCCCTTCGCAACTTCTTCGCCCAACGTGAGTGCCGTGATTTGCTTGCCCATGCCAAAGGCAACCACCAGCCCAATGCAAAGGTACGGTAGAACTTGCAGCAGCACATTGAAGTCTCGCCCAGCGACCGATCCGGCTAGCCAAAAACGAACTTCGTCCAGGGTGCGCTGATTCAAAATCAAGATTCCCGTGGTGAGCGCAGACAGCAGATAAGTTAAAACAGACCCTGCCAGAATCAGCTTTAGCGGCGTTGCCCCGCTTCGTCCCAGTGAACCGAGGGTATAAACTGCAATTGCAGCGATCGCTCCTCCGGCAAAAGCAGCCCAGGTGTAAACCTGGATCGACCCAGTTCCAGCCAGAAAAGTCGTAACCACCACGGCAAGAGTAGCTCCAGCACTGATCCCCAAAATTCCCGGATCTGCCAGCGCGTTGCGCGTTAACCCTTGCATTAGCGCTCCCGCAACTCCCAAAGCGGCTCCGACCACTAGCGCAATTAGGACTCTGGGCAGCCGTACGGTTGTAATAATCAGATGATTTGTTGAACCATCAAATGCGGTGAGTGATTCCCAAACGGTTCCAAAATCAATGTCTGCTGCGCCTAGGGTCACGCTAATCACAAGGCAGCCGACCAGCAGCACAGCGCTAAGCCCCAAACCCAGCAACCGCATGGTCACAAGTTGATTGCCGTTTACCCGTTTATCCATCACTGATCCACGCTTTAAGGACGACGAGCTGAAATGCCTAGCTTTACTCCTTGAACCGATCGCAACTGATCCATCACTGCAATCACCTGTCCATGTTCGACTTTTTCGTCAGCATTAATCACCACTAGTCGCTCTTGATTACCAATTAATGCTTTCACGCGATTGGCTAAATCATTCACCTGAATGGGCTGACGATCGAGAAATACATCTCCCTCACGATCGATCGTGACAGTAAGCTTACTCTGCTGCTGAGATTGAGCCGTTTGTGCTTGCGGTAAATTGACAGGAAGCCCTTCAGAACGACTCAAAAACAACGATGACATGATAAAAAACGTCAGAATTGCAAAGACAACATCGATCATCGGCACGATGTTGATATAAGGCAGATCATCAGGCTCTTCAGGAATATTCATAGCGATTCACTCATTGCTTTCGATGCAGAACCAAATCCTTCATAGCGGCCTAGATGCAAAACTTCAAGCTGGCTGCCAAACTCCTGAATCATGGCAACCTGCCGTCGATAAAATCCTCGAAACAGACTGCTAAAAAATAAGGCAAATAACGCCACGATTAAGCCTGCTGCGGTAGACACTAATGCTTCGCTAATGCCTCCTGTCACTTGCAATGCACTCTCGCTACCTCCTCCACCCAGATCAATCGCACCAAAGGATTGAATCAACCCCAAGACCGTTCCTAACAATCCCAACAGGGGAGCTGCGGTAATAATGAGGTCAAAAATGGAGTTGAATCGTCGCAGGATCGGAAGTTCTGCCTGTGTTGATCCTTCTAAGGTGAGGCGAAAAGCATGGGGAGGAAAATGATCGACTTCCAACGCCTCTAGAAAGATTCGAGCAATGGGCAAATCAGCATTCTGCTTGAGTTTCAACAATGCTGCGTCAAAATCATGCTGGTAAATTCGCAGCACGTCACGCGCAACCTGCCGTTGACGACGAGTAATCCGAAACCAAAAAACAAGACGCTCCACAATGAGGGCGATCGCCACGATCGAAAATGCCAGCAGGGGAAACATCACAATTCCGCCTGCCCAAAACAGTTCAATAATTAGCATTTCAAACTTCCATTGGCTACAGCCAACTCAGAGAGCTGGCAGACTAAGGATTGCTTACTGATAATTAATCTCAAGAAGAGAGTATAGGATGGCGCATCTTATGTCAATACTTCTCAAAATGTACTTACCAATTTACCGGGCGATTTTCTAATCTAAGGCAGTCTTTGAACTGTGCACGATCCTCAAACCGATTAGGTAGTAAGGTCTGCAAAACTGCAAAAAAGTAGCCGAATTAGCGAAATAAATAATTATATTGACAGGAAGACAGCCCAATCTTAGGATGAGCAAGTTGTAGTAAATATTCTCAACAGTCGGTAGGTAGAGCGAATGACGTTTTCAGATACAGTCGCTCAACAGCGCGAAAAGCAAGCAAGAACGCTCAGGCGATTCATTATGGTCAGCCTCGCGGGATCAGTTACCCTGCATAGCGGCGGCTTGTTTCTTAAAATCAGCGATCTTTGGAAGCCAGATAAGCAAGTATCCGAAGAAATAACGATCGTGGTCACTGAAGAGGACGAAACGGAAACCTCGATCGCGCCTGAAGACGAGTCGGGTGGCTCAGGGTTCGCAGCGTCAGAACCCTCCATGCAGTTCAACGAATCTGCCGCTGTTGATCAGCCTGCTGCTCCTGCTCCAGCCATTGAACCACTTCCAGAAGAACCACTCTCAGAAGAACCACTCTCAGAAGAACCTCCAGAAGAACGCATCCCTGTGCCGCTTGCAGAAGACGTGATTCCAGAACCCGCTACACCTGCAGAAGCACCTACCGAAACTGTAGAAGAATCGCCCCCTGCACCTTCACAAACGATCGCTAGCCCAGCCCCCAATCCTCGTAGCTTGAGCGATCTGCTCTCAGAGATACGGCGGGCAAGACAGCAGACAGGCGAATCCGCAACCGCCGCAGGTCAATTCGGTTTGGAAAATGGTTTGGGAAGTGGTACGGGGAACGGTTCTGGAAATGGTTCTGGAAATGGTTCCGGGAATGGTTCCGGGAATGGTTCCGGGAATGGATCAGCAACTGTTGCTGCACCCCCTCGTCCGGAACCGATCACCCCGCCTGCAACCCAAGGCAGCCGATCGCGTGAAGTTTCCTGTCGCGGCTGTGATTTTGACTATCCGGAAGAAGCAGATGGTGCAGAAGGAACGGCTCAGGTAATTGTGGAAACCGATGACCAAGGGCGCGTTGTTTCTGTAATGCTTTCACGCTCTAGCGGTAATGCTGCGCTGGATCAGGCTGCTTTAGAGCAAGCAAGGCGTCAAGTTCAGCTCAACAACGCTAGAGCCGGAGAGAGCTATCCGATCGATGTTGACTTTGTCCAGCCCAACTCGGAAGCAGCAGAACGAGTTAGAGAACGAGGCGATCGACGCAGTATCACGGTGTCTGATCCTGAACCTGCGATTGAAACACCTGCTCCGACTGCCACGACAGCCCCATCTCCAGAACCCACTTTGTCTAGTGAGCCATCCCCAATTCCAGAGCCGTCTATTAGTCCAGAACCCTCGATCGCTCCTGATGTGGAACTGCGCCCTTCCGATACAGGAAACTCTGAACCCGCAGACAATAATCCTGTCTCTGAACCCGCAGCAGCTTCCGACTCACCTTCAGAAATTTCATCTCCCTCTGAGCCGGTAGACTCCACACTCCCTGCTTCCGAACCTGAACCGATTGCGATTCCTGAGCCTGAACCTGAACCAATCTCAATTCCTGAGCCTGAACCCGAACCAGTTCCGATTCCTGAACCAGCTTCTGAGCCTGAACCAGTTCTCCCCCCTGAAGCGGATGCCCCGCCTGAACCATAATCCGATTTGGTTCATACCCGCTATCCACAGCAATATCAAGTTCTTGACTACTCTGCTGCGATCGAGATTCTTTCGATTTCGGTTTCTGGGACGGCAATCACTCCTCTAGTGCCAGGTCTCAGTAGAAGGCGTAGCGGCAATACTAGCGAACATTGAGCAGAATGATTTGGGCAAAAAATGCCGCCATTTAAGCCGCCATTTAAACAGAGCAGGAGTAAACATCGGAGGGCAGGGAGGAGAGTATAGTCCTGCTTACCTTACCATTCGCTGCTTTTTGCGACACACCTTCTGCTTGATCAAGTAACCCTCCTGCTCATTCTGTCTCGAATGGCTAAAGTAATCCGCAATACAAACTGTGGGTTAGCCCCTCTTTATGATCTTGTAGCTTTGTTTCTGGTTTCGCGAAACAACTATGTCTGATCCCAAAGAGCATTCTCATCACGCATCTCATTGTCCAACCTGTGGTCGTGCTAATTCTCATGCTCATTCCCACACTCCAGCTTCCCCGATCGAGGATGAACCGGAAGACTCCCCTTCTCCCCTTACCGGCTACCTCTCGAAACAGTCCAGACGGGCATTCCTCACATCGCTAGGCGCAGCGACGGCACTGGGGTTGAGCCAGGTCGGCTTTCGTCGTGATCCGGCTGAGGCGAAAGCCGATTTAATGGCAATGGCAGATACGATCCGTGATGCGGGCAACCTGCACATTTTGAAAGCAACCCCACAGAATTGCTTTTGGGGTTACTTCGATCGCGATCAGCCGCCTGTTCTAAGTGTCAACTCCGGAGACATTATTTACATTGAAGCACTGACGCACCATGCCGGAGATGCGCCGGATGTGCTGATGGACGATGGTGTGCGAGCCGTGTATGAGCAAGTCACCGATCGGGGTCCAGGGGTTCACATTATGACCGGACCGATCGAAGTGAAAGGGGCAGAACCGGGCGATACCCTGATGGTTCGCATCCTCAAGACTCAGCCGCGCCTGCCCTACGGCAGCAACATCGCCGCTCACTGGGGCTATTTGTATGATGCATTTCAGAAGGAGCGCATCACGATCTACAAGCTCGACTTTGAGGCAAATCTGGCACGTCCGGATTTTGCGTTCGACTTCAAGGCGCGTCCCAAGTATGATACCCCAGGTTTTATCTCCACGCCTGACCCGGCAGCACGCCAGCCATTCCAGAGCAAAATCGCCATTCCCATGCGTCCGCACTTTGGCGTCATGGGTGTTGCGCCTGGGGAAAGCGGACGGATTAACAGCATTCCGCCCGGAAATTTTGGTGGCAATATTGATAACTGGCGCATCGGTGCAGGCGGCACCATGTATTATCCCGTCTTTAACCAGGGGGCGAAATTCTTTGTGGGCGACCCGCACATGGCGCAGGGCGACGCAGAACTGTCAGGAACGGCGATCGAGGCATCGCTGAACGGCTACTTCCAGGTGTTTGTGCTGAAGGATTTCCCGATTACGAACCCGATTCTGGAAACGGAAAGCCACTGGATTACCCACGGTTTCAACGAAGACCTGAACAAAGCGATGCGTCAGTCCGCAGACCAGATGTTGGATTTTCTGGTGAACAAGCGACGCATGAATCCCGATGAAGCATACACAATGATTTCAGCGGGGGTAGACTTTGGCGTAACACAAGTGGTGGATATGCGTCAGGGCTGTCATGCGGCGGTGCCCAAGAGCCTTTTTATGCCGAGCTAACGGCAAGATCGTGATCCTTGAGAATCGCTGCATCTTCAGGCGAGTGAAACATTGTTTTAGGCAACGGACGATCACTTGAGGAGCAGCGTTCTTATCGCGGGAATAGCCCATGCAACTAAAATGACAAAATTGTCAGAACTGAGTATTCAAATCCCATCTCTTCTTCATAAATATATCTTCTCTCCCTTTTTCTTTGTTAACCAGCTTGAAAGATCGCTTATCGTTCATTAACTCGTTCTATAAATCGTTCTTTTTTCTCCAATAGAAACACTACTTCTGCCATATAGGGAATGGCTAATTAGCTCGCAGAACAAGGGCTTGGACTTGGAGCAGGGCTAGCTAACAATTCGCTTCACTCGCCGCTAGTGGCTTTTCGAACCAGAATATCGAGTGCCATGACATGGGATGCGCCTGAGAGACCCACTCCAAATAATGGAATCAAGGCAATAGGATAAGTCGCAATTGTCTCCATCATAGGAACTTGAAGCAATGCAAAGGTTAAACCTGTGCCAACCGCAGTCACAAAATCTGCTAGACCAAAGAGGTGAAAGCCCCAGTATTTCCAATCACTCTTTGGCAATGCGACTACCACGAGTACCAACAGTCCCGCTGCTAAATCCCCCCAAGCTGCATTTCGCACAAAGGTAGATGGTAACAAATGTTGACTACCGTAATAAAAGAAAATGAGCGCTGCTGGAATGCGCCAAATGTGAAATAGGGTTAGGTAATTGAGATGGAGTCCCTGGATATAGGTTTGGAAGACTGAGTTCCCGTAATAAATTGCTAGAGGCAGAGTGATGCCCATTGCAACGAGCAAGGCAAACCACGGTAGGGGAAATGTGCTAAAGAGTCCGAAATAGCTGCCGACTGCCACACCCAATCCCCAAACGCTAATGATGGAAAGTAACCGTTGCGTGATTTGATTACGTTGATTTAAGGATAGAGAAATCATAGAAGTCTCCAAATTTGATTGAACGATTTGACAGGAATTTTTCAGGAGATTCAGACGAAACAAAGGTTTTTTCAGTGTATATACACTCTTTGTGGAAAAATTTTAGACTCAGCGAATTAGCGCGATCGTCTCAGCTAAATGTGAAAGCAGAGCACTCCATCGCTCTTGCCCAAGCACCTCCTCCACACTATCTTGAGCTTGTTTCCACAACGGCAGTGCCTTTGCTAACGCAGCTTTTCCGTTAGGTGTTAGGCTAACTACCCGAGTTCGCTGGTCTTGCCCAGGCTCAGATTTCAACCATTCCTCGCGTTCAAGCGGTTTGAGATTCCGGGTTAAGGTAGTACGATCCATCACTAGAATCTCCGCCAACTCATTGATCGTTCCCGATTTCGCCAGTGCTACAGCTACAAGAATTGTGAATTGAGTAATGAGCAATCCGCTCGGCTTGAGAATTTCATCAAAGTGTTGCGTGATAACACGAGAAGTTTTTCGGAGATTGAAACAGGCGCAGGTTGATACCACTTGACCTAGTTCAGTTGAGTTAATTGGGTCGATGTGTTTCTTCATACTTTTAAGTGTATATGCACTTATTCTAAATATCAAGAGGCTGCATGAAATCTGCTGCTCAGCGACCATTTCAAAACTTTGTCTCACTGAGAGCCTCAAAACAACTAGCCTCAGACACCCCCTCAGACACCAACAGATCCGTTTTAAGCAACCGCCACAACCCGAAACGCAAGCGGCAAAACGCTAGAGTTGAGCTGACGCACTTCATCTTCAAGCTTAACTGGTCGGCTTTGATATTCGGCTCTAACCCAGTGTTCGGCTACTTTGAAGCTTGGTCTGATTTTACGTAAAAAGCAGTGCGGGAGGGAGAGTTCGTTGGGCTGACGTTAGATGCAGACAACCAGGCTGAACTGACCGAAGAACAGATTAAATCCTGGATAGTCCAACTTAAGACAGAGCTTGGTGTATGACCCCTTGACTTTCCAGTGGACTGGAAGCTTCAAGATGAAGCTAAGGACTTAACCCCTTTTAGTCCTGCGTTCAGGAGGTGCTGTTATGCTTGTCACTACAGAAAAGCGACTCAAAATTGGTGAAGTGGCTGAGACCAGTCAATTGCCGATTAAAACCATTCGCTACTACGAAGAATTAGGATTGCTAACCCCCACTGTGAGCCGTTCAGGATCCAACTACCGTCTGTTTGAGCCAAGCGTTCTTCAGCGGCTGGCATTCATCCGGCAATCCCAGGCTTTGGGACTTAGCTTACGCGAAATTCAGGATATCCTTCAGGTTCACGACGCGGGGCAACTTCCCTGCGATGAGGTCAAACAGAATCTTCAGCGTAAAGTGCAGCAAATCCATGAGCAGATTGCATCACTCGAACTCCTGCGATCGCAATTAACTCAGTTGCTCAACGGCTGGCAGGAGTTTCCCCAATCTGAAGTTACGGAAGAAACAATCTGCCCCAATCTCGATACCGTTCCAGACTCTCTTTCTGACCCAACCCATTGGCAAACTGCTTTGAAAAATTAATCGTTTCTCCCTTGACTCTCCCGTCTACTGGAAGCATCACACTGAAATTTATCCACTCATATCAACAGTTTGAGACATCGACCGTTTGAGGATAACCACAATGACGCTACAGCTTACCGTTCCTAACATGGCTTGCTCTGCCTGTGCAACCACAATCACGAAGGCAGTTAAGGCGGTTAGCGCTTCACGCAACTCCCAAGGAACCGCTCCTGCTGCCCAAATCAACGCTGATCCCAAATCAAAACAGGTCAACATCGACACTTAGGCAAACGAAGCAGCCGTTCGAGACGCAATCGTTACTGCTGGATACACGATCGCTTGATTGTCCGCTTTCCATACTGCACAAGCTTTTGAAGGAGATGATTTATGGCATCAGACCAAGCAACGTTAAAACTACGCGGTATGAGTTGCGCTTCCTGTGCCAATAACATTGAGCAGGTAATCAAATCAGTTCCGGGCGTAACGGAATGCTCCGTCAACTTCGGAGCCGAGCAAGCCAGCATCGTCTACGACCCTCAGCACACCGACCTGGGAAAAATTCAGAATGCCGTGAGCGAGGCCGGCTATTCCTCCTTCTCTCTACAAGAGCAGGAAATGGTGACGGGTGAAGACGATGCTGAAAAAGCGGCTCGACTGGCAGAAAGTCGTGACCTAAGGCGCAAAGTCTGGGTTGGCGGCATGATTAGCGCGATTCTGATGATTGGCGGACTGCCCACGATGACGGGACTGCATCTTCCGTTGATTCCTGCCTGGCTGCACAACTTCTGGCTTCAGGCAGTGCTGACGGCTCCGGTGCTGTTCTGGTGCGGTCAACAGTTCTTTGTGAATGGCTGGAAAGCGTTCAAACGCCACAACGCCACAATGGACACTCTGATTGCTCTGGGAACGAGTGCTGCTTACTTTTATTCGCTGTTCGTCACGATCTTTCCCGAATTTCTCACCGCCCAGGGGCTGGCTCCGGCAGTTTACTACGAAGTTGCGGCGATCGTTATTACCCTGATTTTATTGGGGCGACTGTTTGAGAACCGGGCAAGGGGACAAACCTCCGAAGCGATTCGGAAACTAATGGGCTTGCAGGCGCGGACTGCCCGCATCGTTCGTAATGGCAAAGAGCAGGAAGTACCAATCAATGAGGTGTTGCCAGGTGATATCGTTGCGGTGCGTCCTGGCGAGAAGATTCCGGTGGACGGAGAGATTGTTAACGGTGTCTCCACGATCGACGAGTCGATGGTGACCGGGGAAAGCATTCCGGTTAAAAAGCAGGCAGGCGATGAAGTGATCGGCGCGACCATTAATAAAACAGGCAGTTTTCAGTTTCGCGCGACGCGAGTGGGAAAGGATACATTTCTGGCGCAGATCGTCAAACTGGTGCAGGAAGCGCAGGGATCAAAAGCTCCGATTCAGCGACTTGCAGATCAGGTGACGGGCTGGTTCGTCCCCGTGGTGATTGCGATCGCCTTGCTCACCTTCCTAATCTGGTTTAACGTCATGGGCAACCTGACGCTGGCGATTATCACCACGGTTGAAGTCCTGATTATTGCCTGCCCCTGTGCACTCGGACTGGCTACACCAACCTCGATTATGGTGGGCACGGGCAAAGGCGCAGAAAACGGAATTTTAATCAAAGGAGCCGAAAGTTTAGAGCTGGCACACAAAATTCAGACGATCGTGTTAGACAAAACGGGAACGCTGACGCAGGGTAAACCCACGGTCACAAATTTCATCACCGTGAACGGAATTGCGAACGGCAACGAGATAAAACTCATACAGCTTGCTGCATCCCTTGAGCATAATTCAGAACATCCCCTCGCAGAAGCCGTGGTACGCTATGCCGAATCTCAGCAGGTTGAACTAAAAGACGTTCAGGAGTTTGAGGCGATCGCTGGAAGTGGCGTTGAGGGATACGTTTCTGGTCATCTGGTGCAGATTGGTACGGGACGCTGGATGCGTGAACTAAACATTGATACGCAAGCTCTCCAGGAACACAAAGATCAGCTCGAAGCTGCCGGAAAAACTGCCGTCTGGCTGGCAGTGGATGGCAAAATGCAGGGCGTAGTCGGCATCGCAGATGCCCTGAAACCTTCTTCTATAGCGGCAGTACGCGCCCTCAAGCGATTAGGTTTGCAGGTCGTGATGCTCACAGGCGACAACCAGCGCACCGCAGAAGCGATTGCCCGCGAAGTGGGAATTGTCCGAGTCCTGGCAGAAGTCCGTCCTGACCAGAAGGCCGCTACTGTTCAATCGCTCCAGTCGGAAGGCAAGATTGTTGCAATGGTGGGAGACGGCATCAACGATGCGCCTGCCCTAGCTCAAGCCGATGTCGGAATTGCGATCGGAACTGGGACCGATGTGGCGATCGCTGCCAGTGACATCACGCTCATTTCAGGCGACTTGCAGGGAATCGTGACCGCCATTCAACTCTCGCGCGCCACACTGCGAAACATTCGGCAAAATTTGTTTTTTGCTTTCGTCTACAACGTCGCTGGCATTCCGATCGCCGCTGGCATCCTGTATCCGTTCTTCGGCTGGCTGCTCAGTCCTGTAATTGCAGGTGCAGCAATGGCATTCAGTTCGGTATCTGTAGTCAGCAATGCCCTGCGTCTGCGAAATTTTCAGCCTAAGCACATTCAGTAGAAGGATGATAGAACGATGAAATTCCGTCGATTAATTGGAACGCTGGCAGGCTTTGGGCTAGTGTTTGGAGGGGGTGGGACGATTGCATTAACCGTTGTGGAAGCAGGTGTTGCCGCTCCTGAAGCCAGCATGGAAATGCCACATGGTTCGACCTCTACACCAGAATTCCAGAAAATTGAGCAACCTCTGGGCGTAAAGCTGGGAGTCACCGCAGGCGGAGTGGGTTTGATCGGATTGGAACTGTGGTGGTTTTTGGGAAGGAAACCCAGATCGCAAAAGGCACAGTCTCAAAAAGGTATTCAGGAACTTGATATTGCAGTTGATGGTGGCTATGAGCCAAATCGCATCGTGGTTCAGGCAGGGCAACCGGTGCGGCTCAACTTCTTCCGCAAAGATCCCACCCGTTGTTTAGAGCAGGTTCTCATCCCAGACTTTCGGATTGCGAAAGACCTGCCGTTCAATAAACGCACGGCGATCGAATTTACCCCCCAGCAGCCCGGTGACTATCCCTTTACCTGCGGCATGAATATGTATCGCGGTGTGATTCAAGTCGTGAATTCAAACCGTCAATCGACTTCTCCAGAAGCCAACCCGCACTGTTTCATGCCTAGACTCGAACCTTTACAGTAAGAAGAATTCGGCAATATCCCGAAAGCTGAGCTTGTAGCGCAACCGACACAGCAGCACTTGGAACACGATATCAGCGGGCACCTCAATGAAGTTGAAGGTTGAGGGCAGTAGTCAGTTTATCAAGCCGGGGCTCCTACCCTCAATTTGAGTACCCAGTTCTGGCAGTTTCCTTGCATCCGATAAACAGAGCCGAGCAAAGCCCGGCTTAGTTACGATAGGCTTGCTACAAGGTTATCTATCGCGTTTAAGCGAATTCACTTGCTGTGATCAGATCAGCATCAACTCCTTTCAAAACTACTAACACGTCCTTATCCAGCAGAATACGAGTATTCTGTCCAACTTGAGTAATTATCAAATCATCAAATTGGACTTCCTGACTCAGCTTAAACTGGTCTAATTCAACTTTGTAATCTTCAATCACATCTCTTCCCAAACCTGTCTTCAGAATGAATGTCTTCCCTATATTTCGATCGCTACCAGTTCCTCCATAAAGTAATTTATCAACAGCTGTGAGATCGGGTGTTGTACCAGGTGTTTTGCGGTACTTTGTAGCTTGCTCAAAGTCGAAAGCGTAGCCTAAAATTTCTGCTTCACCGTAGTAATCTCCCATAAAACTGAGGGAAGCAGGAGCACTGCCCTTCGTATATCCCATTGGAACTGTGACAACGGGTAAGCCCATCACGTTTGATTCAGCATCAGCGTTTCGATTAAAGGGAATAGGTCCTGTTGGTCCAGATTCATCTGGGATTGCAGCACGTAGAGTCGGAAACACAAACGCATCAATACCCTGTTTTTTAACAAAGGGTTCAAAATCATTGACGCGCCATTGCTCCAATGCTTTCAGAACAGTCTGTAGGGCTTCGTCTTCAAATGAGCGAGGGGTTCCTTTTTCAAGAGCTTCTAGAGTTTGAACTAGAGCAGTATCGGAAAACTCTCCAGTAATCGCAGTTTTTACATCTAGCAGTGAGTCAATTTCTGGATTGTTGAGATCTTTGATAAATTCTTCCAGATAGTAGGCAGCGCTTTCTCGATTCCAATTAGGAAACTGTTCGTCGGACCAGCCATAATCCCACTCTTCCTCACGATTGATCCATTTAGAAAGGTAAGGGGCTGTGTCTACCTCAATTACAGTTGCGCCCTGCTCTTTCAGAGTTTGCTTGGCATCCTCAAATAGCTTTTCAATTTCAGGATCAAGCTCAAATCCTTCTCCCAATTTTTGATCCTTACCAACATATATTTTGGGAACGGCAAGAACTTTTCCTTCTAATGCCTTTTCGTTCAAAACCTCTGGCGATGCGTAGGACTCTGGGCGATCGTTAGCCCCCTCTGGTTTATAGGAATACCAGAGATCTTCCGGATCTTCCTGCGCCAGTACATCCATCATGATTGCTGTGTCTGTCACACTGCGCGTCATGGGACCAATCACATCCCGAAATGGGGAAAGTGGAATAGTTCCATCAACTGAGACAAGTCCCCGGCTCGGCTTAATTCCGACAAGCGAATTTGCTGCACTGGGGATAACGATTGATCCTCCCGTCTCGCCCCCCATTCCTGCAATTGCAAAGTTTGCTGCGATTGCAGATCCAGTACCAGAGCTTGATCCTCCTGTTTCCTTGTTCAGATTGTAGGGATTGCGAGTGCCACCAAACAAGTTGCTAAAGCCGCGAACACCACTGGCAAAGCTGTCCATGTTTGTTTTGCCCAGGATAATCGCGCCTGCTTCTCGCAATTTCTCTACTACAAATGCATCGTCGTCTGAAACAAAATTCTCAAAACCTCGAACTGCACCTGTGGTTGCTAATCCTGCTACGTTGTATGAATCCTTGACCATTATAGGAACGCCGTGCAGTGGTCCAAGAATTGTGCCTTCGGCGCGCAACTGGTCTAGTCTTTCAGCCTGTTCAAGCGCATCGGGACTGAGAGTGGCAACGGAGTTGAGATAGGTTCCAGTGAGTTCATCGTCATATACCGAAATTCGATCGAGATAGTACTGAGTTAACTCTACAGCTGAGAGTTCTCCGCTCGCCATTGCAGCTTGTGCTTCTGAAATGGTTAAGTCTAGCAATGAAGGCTTAGATGTCATAGAACAAATCTCCTCAATTGGAAATACTAGTAGTTAAAAGCAGCAGAAAAGTGTGCCTCATTACAACTTCTAGAAAGTCTTGAATTTTCAAAATGAAGGTTGAGGCAAAGGGTGACTCGAACCGTTTCCAAAGTTCCCTAAACTTGAGAAACTTTAAATGGAAACTGAGTCAGGAATCCTCTGGAATTACAGGCTGCAAGATGAATGCAGCACATTGAATACTCTCAAAGCATCTTCTAAACAAACACAAAGTTATTTGCTGTTAATGCATCTGCCTCAGTATTCAACAGCGTTGCTACAACTGCATCGCCCACACGGATATCTGTATTTTGCCCGACCTGGCTGAAGGATAAATCTGTGAAACGCAGGCTTAAATCACTAATTCCAATCACGTCCGTTCCAATCTCATAATCTGCGATTGTGTTTTTGCTGATTGGTAGTTTTGCCTTAGCAATCCAAAACTGGTCTGTTCCTGTGCCTCCTGTCAGTAAATTATCTCCTAATTCACCAACGTATAGTTTGTCGTCTCCCTCATCACCAAAAAGCTGATCTCTCGTTCCTGCAAAAAGTTCATCATTGTTTAAGCCGCCGTAAAGTAAGTTGTCACCTCGTCCTTTTGAGGCATCTAAAATATCTGCTCCCGCTTCTCCAAAGACCTGATCGTTTCGGCTTGCCAATACCTTATCCGCACCATTTCCTGCATAGAGACGATTGCGACCTGTTAAGGCTGGAGTTGTATCGATCGAGTCATTACCATCGCCTGAGAAAACAATATCCCCATTACCGTCAAAATCAGTAATCTGCTTTGCAACAATAACGTCATTTGCGGCATCCCCTGCAACCAGCACTTCTGTCACGTACTCAAATTCTTCACCTTCAAGTGCGGGCAATAGCGGAGAGGCAGCTCGGTGTTGGGTTGCTTGCTCAAAGGAATAGGCTAAACCCAGTAAGGCCGGCTCACTGTAAGGAACTCCTGTAAAGGAAATGGTAATTGGTAAGCCGTCTTCACTCAAGCCTGCTGGAACCGTGATATCTGAGAAACCAAGCAGACTAGCAATCTCTACACCACGAATTGGCGGTGCTGGTAACACTTCTACGAAAGTGGGATCGGTCACTCCTTCAAAGGGGGAAGCAAACGTTCTGGTTGTTGGAAAGACAATCGTGTCAATATCATTGCTTTCATAAATATCAAAGAACGTCTCTCGCAATGCAGGAATAACATTCTGCACTACGTCAATGTACTCAGGATTTTCCAGTCCACCGTAATCTCGAATATTCTTTAACCCTTGCAATCTGGAGGGTGGCACTAAATCCGCAAATTCTGGCGATTCTGCGATCGCGATAATATCATCCAGCGTCTTAGGATAGCCCTCCTCCAAAGTAGACAGGTACTCAGCGAGCTGAGATGGGAACTCCGCTAACCCAATTGATCGTGAGGCATTGATCATGGTGGTTAGCAACTCGTTTGATAAATCGAGTTCAACGATCGTGGCTCCCAGATCTTCCATTACCTGAATAGCCTCATCGATCAGGCGATCGACTTCCGGATCACCCCCAAACCAGACACGACCTACCCCAATCCGTGCCCCTTTCAATGCATCAGGCTGTAGGAATTGGGTGTAATCCTCAAAAAATTTGTCGGGTTGTGCTTGAGGAGCTGGAATAGGAGTTTTAAAAATAGGGTCGTTAGGATCGTATTGCACCATCGATCCTAGAGCAACAGCAGCATCGGTGACGGTTCGTGCCATTGGCCCAATTCCATCACGGGAAAGGGCAAAAGGAACAATACCATCCAGGGGAATCAATCCACGTGTAGGACGAATACCCACCAAACCATTGAAAGAGGAAGGCCCACGAATAGAACCACCAGTATCACTTCCAGTGCCAAGAACTGCAAAATTAGCGGCGATCGCTGCCCCCGTGCCGCCACTGGAACCAGATGCGTTCCGGTTAAAGTTATAAGGGTTACGAGTCTCGCCTCCATACTCTGTGTAAACGCCCAGCCCGCCTCTAGCAGCGAACTCACGCATATTAGCTTTACCTAAAATGATGGCTCCATCTTCTCGCAACAGCTCTACTGAACGCGCATCATCTGGCGGAACCGAGTCTTTCAGAACGATAGAACCAGCTGTCGTTGGCAAATCAAAGGTGTCAAAGTTATCTTTGAGCACGATTGGAATGCCGTGCAACGGTCCCTTTAGCGTTCCTGACCGACGCTCTTCATCTAATTGTCGAGCCGTTTCAAGTGCGCTTGGGTTGACACTAATCATGGAGTTGAGTGTCGGTCCCTGCTGATCGTAAGCTTCAATTCGGTTTAAATAAAGCTGTACAAGCTGTTCAGCCGTCAGAGCTTCAAATTCAAAAGCTTTCGTAATTTCCTCAATCGTTGCCTCTATCAGCTTGAATGAAGTGGGGGCTGATAGCCGGGTTGTCGTTATCATGGTAGATTTCCTGTTGATTAGTATTCCTCAAAAATGCGGCGAATCTCAGCCGGATCACTGGTTTGCGTTAACGCTAACATCAGCAAGATACGGGCCTTTTGAGGCAGTAGATTATCGCCGGGAATAATCCCTGCATCGACATATCTCTGGCGATCGAGAACTCGCCCGTTGCCAACTCGGCTTGATGCAATCACAGTGACTCCACGTTGAACAGCTTCCTTTAACCCTTCAAACTCACGGGGTGCTGCTCCGCCCGCTCCTGTTCCTGCCAAAATAATGCCCTTCGTCCCTGCTTCGACTAGCGCATCAACTGTGTCACGAGATGCTTCAGCGTAGGAGTAAACAACGTCTACTCTCGGTAGTTCCGTCACACTGGTAATATCAAATTCCGACCGCACGGTATGGCGACGCATTGGAGAACGGTAGTACACAACGCGATCGGAGTCTGCATAGCCAAGAAACCCTAATTCACCAGATTGAAAAGTTTCCAGGCGAAACGTATTTGTTTTTGTGACATCTCTAGCAGAGTTGATTTGGTCGTTCATGACGAGTAGTGCGCCCATTCCTCGCGAATGAGGAGCCGCAGCAACCCGAACAGCGTTGATTAAATTGAGTGGACCATCCGCACTAATTGCAGTTGCAGGTCGTTGCGCCCCTACCAAAACGACAGGTTTATCTGATTGAACCGTAAGATGCAAAAAGAAGGAAGTTTCTTCCAGCGTATTGGTTCCATGCGTAATCACAACCCCTGCTACGTCTGGCTCGGTGGCAAAAATTTCGTTAATTCGCTTTGCCATTTTTAGCCAGATTTCGCTAGTCATATCAGGACTACCGATATTGGCAATTTCTTCAACTTCAACGTTGGCAAAGTTTTGAATCTCTGGTACAGCTTCGACCAGCGCATTCCCTTCAACTCGACCAGCTGTATAGTCTGACAAAGTGAGTGGCGTTGCTCCACGGCTAGCGATCGTTCCTCCCGTTGTCAAGATTTTTACTTTCGGCAGTTCGGTAGCTGTTTCGGCTTGAGCAACCCTGACTTCGGAAGAGTTTGTGGCTAAGGAAGTAACGGGTAAAGAATAAACCGCGAATGGGGCAGCAAGAGCAGCAGGACTTACCAGAAATATTCCTGGTAATAGACGATGGATAAGTTTGTTCATTTCTAATTTACTCCTCACTTAACTCATGCACCCAAGATTTTCTGAGAAATTAATGTAATTATTGGGTAAACAGAGTAATGCAAGTAGTGTACATAGCAACATATTTAATTGGATTTTGCAATGAACGGTATGCCGCTCCTCAATAGACAAATTACAATAGACAAACTGATATATTTAGAAATATTTTGTGAAGCTCAGGGTGCGAAATATCTTTTATGTTTCAGTAGGCTGCGTTTCTCTTGTCAGGACTGCAAAAAACAGCGTTGAGATAATCACCAAAATGCTGTTAAACATCAGGCCACCAGCAAGCGTATAAGGAGTTAAATCAGCAACTGCGCCAACGAGAACGGGACCAACCATAAATCCCAAATCGCTGATAGCTCTTAAAAGTCCCATTGCAGGTCCGAATCTGGCTTGAGGCGTAACATCGGCAGCATAGGCAGCAGCAGCAGGAGAACTAATTCCCATTGCAACTCCCAGAATAACGATAGCAATCCAGAAAAGACTGGGAATCGGCGACCAGGCAACGAGAATTAAAGCAGCGGCACAAGCTGTTTGAGCGGGAACAATCACAATTTTCCGGCCATACCTGTCCATCATTCTTCCGGCAAGCGGCAGGGCCAGAAAATTAGCCAGTGTTGCGATCGTTAAGATTAGCCCGATCTTATCTGAGTTCATCTG
>NZ_JACJOR010000221.1:0-8524 GCF_014695615.1 Leptolyngbya sp. FACHB-711 | reverse complement strand
CCGATTCCCGGCAGCGTCATGATCCCCGACTTTCGCCTGGTTCACCCCGACGGGCGATCGTTCCTATTGGAAATTGTCGGATACTGGCGGCCGGAATATCTGCGGAAGAAGTTTTACCAAGTGCGGCAATCAGGACGGGATGATTTGATTCTGGCGATTTCCGAGCGGCTGAATCTAGAGAAAGCAGGCGTAAAATTTACTGATACTCCCGCGCAGCTCATCTGGTTTAAGGACAAGCTGTTGCCCAAGTCGGTTCTGTCGCTTCTGGAGCGCAATGAAGCGGCGGAGTACCTGAATCGCGGATGACCGGCTAGAGCAAATGCAAGGCTTTAGCGATCGGGTAAAGCGGATTTATCGCATTGTCCCCCCAGCGCATTGACGACGGTACAGGTATTTTCAACCAGCATGGCTTGGTATGTAGGCGCAGCAGTTCCTTCACCACCAGAACCCTCAATAAAAAGCGGCTGTTCGGCAACCTGCACTTCGGCACTGCGGGCGACAGACTGAATTAAATTAGGATTGGTCGTCGTGTCAGAGAAAATGGTTTTCACGCCGCTTTCCTTTACTGTATCGACCAGCTCTGCCAATCTTGCAGGCGAAGGTTTTTCCTCGCTACTCAGGCCATCCAGCGCGCCCCTGATTGTCATTCCATACGCTTTTGCGAAGTATTGAAACCCATTGTGAGGAGTCACAATCTGACGAGCAGAATCGGGAACTGTTGTGACCTGAGCCTTGATCCAGTCGTTGATTTGCAAGAGTTCTGCGGTGAGCGTAGCAGTATTCTGCTCAAACTCATTGGCGCGATCGGGCATGAGTTGAGTGAGCTGGTCTTGCACAACTTCAGTAATCTTTACGCCATTGGTTGCATCGTGCCAGACGTGGGGGTCAGGAGCCTGGGCTTCTCCGGCTTGCGCTTGGACTTCGCCTTGCTCGTGGTCATGATCTGCTTCGGCGTGTGCTTCACCTTCTTCGTGATCGTGCGGCTCTGCCATCAGCGGATTGGGAACGGCTGCTTCGTAAACGGCAACTTTGGAGGCGGGTGTCTGCGTTGCCTGCACAAGGCGAATTAGCTCTGGCTCATAGCTGTAGCCGCCGTACAGCACCAGATCGGCAGTTTCGATCGCCTGTCGATCAGAAGGTGTGGCTTTGTAGGCGTGTGGGTCTTGATCGGGCCGCATCAGGCAGGTAAGGTCGATCGTCTCTTGGGCAATTTGACGAGTCAGATCACAGAGCAGGCTGCTTGTGGCAACCACAGCAGGACGCTCTGCCGAGGAAGAGTTTGCGGTAGCCGCAGGATTTGTTTCAGCTTGCTGAGCCGCAGGAGTGCATCCACTAAAGCCGACCGCGAAGCACATCGCAATTAGCCCACGAGCGGCTCGCGCCTTTTGCCTGCATGGAATCTTCGATCGCGATTGAGTCAGTGGGGCATCAGCAGACATCTCTGAACCTCCAGTTTACCTTAAACGACAGTTGATCTTCTGGTTGACAGGTGTGAAAATGAAAATGATTCTCATAATCTTTTACTTGTCATGCTAGAGGTGCAGCGAGTTTCTGTCAATTACCGGGGAGCGGGAGCACTGGAAGATGTGTCGATGAGGCTCGCTCCCGGTGAATTAGTGGGGTTGATTGGTCCGAATGGAGCGGGCAAAAGTACCCTGATCAAAGCGATTCTGGGACTGGTTCCTCTGCAAACGGGACGGGTGCTGCTGGGTGGAATGCCGCTTCGTCGCCAGCGAAACCAGGTTGCTTACGTGCCGCAACGATCGCAAATTGACTGGGACTATCCCATTACTGCCTGGAATGTGGTGATGATGGCACATACGGCAACGACAGGCTGGTTTCGTCGTCCGGCTCCTCAGGCAGCGCGGCAGACCGAGGTAGCACTGGCCCAGGTGGATATGCTGCATCTCAAGCATCGGCAGATCGGCGAACTTTCCGGCGGACAGCAGCAGCGCGTATTTCTGGCGCGTGCCCTGGCTCAGCAAGCCGAAATTTTCCTGCTAGACGAACCCTTCGCCGGGATTGACAAAAAAACAGAGGCAATTATGCTGCGTGTGTTTACCGAGCTAAAGCGGCAGGGCAAAATGCTGCTCATTTGCAGCCACGAATGGGGAGATGCACTGCACCGCTACGATCGCCTCCTGCTGCTCAACCAGCGACTTCTGGCAGACGACCAGCCCCAGGCAGTCATGACCCTCGAAAATATCCAGCGCGCCTACGGGGAAAATTTGCAGGGCGATCGGTCACGGCGATCGGAGGTTCCCTTTTTCTGTTGAACTGCTGAATCACGACTAAATCACGGCTGAACCGTTGCTAAACCTAAACCGTGTCAGAAGTGGTAGAGCTTTTGCGATCGCGGATTAATCTAAAAGGAGACCCTCACACTAAAAGCATCATAAAACGCTACCCCCCATTCACTCTCCATGCTTTCCCTGCTGCTCGAACCGCTAAACTACGACTTCATGCGCTGCGCGATCGTCATCAGCGTTCTCGTCGGCATTCTCTGTCCGATCGTCGGTTCCTATCTGATTGTGCAGCGAATGGCACTGCTAGGAGACGTAATTGCCCATGCGGTTTTGCCGGGGTTAGCGATCGCTCAATTTATTGGCATTGAGATGCTGATCGGTGCGTTTATTTTTGGAATTTTGAGTGCTTTTGTGATTGCCTGGATTCGATCGCAGTCGCGGGTGTCGGTTGACGCGGCGATGGCAATTACGTTCGCCAGTTTCTTTGGCTTGGGAATTACGCTGCTGACGCTATTTCAGAGTCGGTTAGATTTGCTTGATCTGCTATTCGGCGATATTTTAAGTGTCACTTGGAGCGATGTAGGGCGAACTGCGATCATTAGCCTTGTAATTCTCGTTTGTATCAAACTTTTTTATAAAGAACTATTGTTTTTTACGTTTGATCGAGTGGGTGCAGAAGCGTCTGGGTTGCCTGTGCAGTGGATTAATCTAGGCATGATGGCAGGTATCACGCTGGCTCTGATTGCAGGAATGAGAATTGTTGGTGTGATTCTGGTGGTGTCGCTGATGGTCGGTCCGGCAACGACCGCTTATTTGTTGGTGAAAGAGCTGCACTGGATGATGATTCTTGGAGCGGCGATCGGCGTGTTTGCCAGCGTCTCGGGAATGTACACCAGCTATTTTCTGGATTTGCCTTCGGGTCCGACGATCGCGCTGATTGTGTTCGCGCTATTTTTGCTGGCACTGCTGTTTAGCCCCACGCAGGGTATCGTGATCCGCAAGCTGCGATCGACCTCAGCGAAACGCTCTATCTAGCACCAGGGTTCGCCCAAAAGATAAGCGAAAACAGGCTAAGATCAAAGCGCGATTTGTGAGCAAAAGGCAGCAGAATGGGTATGGAAAATACGGCTTGGCTGGACTGGACAATCGGCGGTCTGGCGATCGTAATTTTGATAGGAGGATTGGCAATGCTGTTCGGTGGCGTAGGTGCAATGAACCGCAAGTAAGAGCGCGGAAAAAAATTGCTCTGGTTGAATCAATCTCCCCTGGTGGGGCTAGCGTTTACTGTCCTTGCTGAACTGTCCTTGCTGACATGAGTTTGCGTGATTGTCAACGCTTCCTCATCTGTCAATCGATAGAGATGTGCAATCCGCTGATCTATCTGGAGATCGATTTCTGTATTAGATTTTGTGAATCGATCGACTGTATTTTGCAATCGTTCACTGATGCTTGTCTGAGCTAAATCGATGATTTCTGCGTAGATCTCACGGTCGATCGATTGGGTAGGGTCGGGGAGATAAATGGGCAGAGATTTAAGCTGTGCAGTGCCGATTCGCAAATAACCACTCTGAAGCTGATTTCCGCTCGCGCGATCGCGCAAATAGGCAGTGAGTAAATGGCTGTTCAGCAATGCCAGCAAATATCGCCAGTCGATCGATTGGGGAATTCCCAGAATAATACAGGTTGATTTGCCTGCTAGCAGGGTTCCTGTCGCATCCAGCAAGCATTCTAGCTGCTGTGAGAGCCCAGCAACGATAATTTTGGGCTGGCGTGCCTGCTGCTGCCGCCTTGCCGTGAGATAGTGCAGTCGATCGCTGCTTAGAATCGGGTGCTGATAAATTTGTCCCAGATAGCGAGTTGGCTTTTTGCCCCACTGCAGGCAGTAGCGATCGATCGTGCCGCTATTTACGAAGCGAAAATGCTCTAGGGCAGGCGTTGCGCAATCTTGTATCCAGGGTTGCAGCGCATAAGCTTCCGCGACTGTGGCGGCTCCATATACTTGGGCGATCGATCCCAGAGTGGGCAATTGCTGCAATCGCTGCATTAAACGAGCGTGAACCGCAGACTCAGCGAACTGCCAGCAAGCTTCAGGACTTTCTGCATTTTGGTTGAGCCAGCCCGATCGCTGCACCTGCGTCAGATTTGCCATGACCTCGTAGCGCACTGGGGTTTGATTCGGCGGCGATTCCTTCTGCACCATATACACCAGGGGGTAAACTGATGCTGCAAAGACCGGAACCTGAGCATAGTCGCGAATCAGCAGCAATCGGTGTTGCATCAAGAGCGATCGCGTCTGTGCCGCGTAGGGAGCCGATGCCAACTTATTGGGCACAATCAAACTCGCAATACCCCTCGATCGACAGAGCATTAACGCCTTCTCGATAAAGACGCAAAATAAATCCCAGTTGCCGATCGCTGTTTGATAGTGGGTCGCGCAATAGGTGCGCCAAGTCGGACAGGAGAGCATCATCTGCTCTGAATCTAGATAGGGCGGATTGCCAATCACTCCACCAAATCCTCCCGATCGCATTACTGCTGGAAAGGCAGTTTCCCAGTTCAGCGGATGGGTTGCACGATCGAGTTTTGCTGTTTCACGAGTTCTCTTTTGGAGAGAAATTGCATCTTCATCGAGTAAGGCATTACCAATTTTTAGATTGGCGTTTAGGTTAGGCAGTGGATCGGGTGGCGTATTGTCTAGCCCGATCGCGCCCTCGAGCAGTTTCAGCCACAGCGAAATCTGGGTGACTGTGACGGCTTCCGGGTCGAGATCTACGCCATAGATGCAGTGCTGCAAAATCTGCTGACGGGCTGCCCAGGACAGTTGCCATTCGCCTGATTTGTTTTGCCTGAGCAGGTCATGCCCGGTTGGATAGTGGCTGACCACCTGTTGAAGCTGCCAATTCAGCAAAACTTGATAGGCCTCCAGCAGAAAAGCGCCACCGCCACAGGCAGGGTCAAGTAAACGCGGCAGGGAACCAACGGTTTGCACATCAGCCAATGCTTTAGAGGGTTCGAGCAATCGATCGATCGTCTGCTGCACGATAAACTGTACGATTGCCGCGGGGGTGTAGTAAATGCCTTGAGATTTACGCTGAGAAGAACGAACAGGAGAATCCTTCAATAAGGTTTCATAAATCTGTCCTAACAAATGAGTGGAACAAAGGGCACACAAATTCTCCGATTGATAAAGACGACCAATGATCGATCGCAGCAGTCGATCGGTTAACGGTAGATCGGGTTCAAGCTCCAGCGCAACGGGTAAGCTAGCAAAACGGGGCTGTACCGATCGCCACAGTTCTACCAAACGGGAATAGAGCCGATCGCCCTGCTGCAACTGCGCGAGGGATTCGGGTTGCGATTTGAGCGGGGATAGCTTGCCTGGATGAAACCGTTGGTCTGAAGCGAAGCCTGATAAACCCTGATTTTGCTGCTCTAGCAGCCGTAGCACAAACAGAATCAGGATGAGATGTCGCGGCGCTTTAGCGTGAGCGGAACTTTCTGATTGAAGGCTAAGTTCGGTGGAAATGGCTTTTTGCCATGCCCGAATTTGCTTAAGTAGAGCAGTGATTTGAGGATTTTGGCGCATTTTTAAAGGCGGCGAGGCTTCTTAAAATCATGGCAAAGATTCGTTGAGCGCGGCGCATTAGCCTCCATAATCAAGTTGATAGAATTTAAGGGAAATCGCTTCGCCCCCGTGAAGCCAGGCAACGACTCAGGCAAAAATTAGATCCCGATTTAGATCCCAATTCAGGCAACCATTCAAAAGGACGATCGTAAATGCTGGAGGAATTCCAATCCGACATGGCTTCTACTTCTGCACAGCCGCTCACTCTGGCGGTAGACATTGGCGGCAGTGGGGTGAAAGTGATGACCTTAGATCCAGCAGGCAACCCGCTTTCGGAGCGCGATCGGCTAGACACGCCTGCACCCGCAACGCCTGACTCGGTTTTGCGGGCAATTCGGCAGCTTGCACAAGACAAATCATTCGATCGCGTGTCGGTGGGCTTTCCGGGGGTCGTGCGGCAGGGGACGTGCTACACGGCGGCAAATCTGGATAGCGGCTGGCTTGGCTTCAATTTGGGCAAAGCGTTGTCTGAAGCGTTGGGCAAACCTGTGCGCGTGATTAATGATGCTGATATGCAGGGATATGGGGCGATCGAAGGGCAGGGCGTTGAACTGATGATGACGCTGGGAACTGGAACCGGCTTTGCTTTGTTTATCAACGGTATCCTTGTGCCCAATTTGGAACTCGGACATCATCCCTTTCGCAAAGGCGAGACTTACGAGCAGCAGCTTGGACGAGCCGCCCTTGACGACATTGGTAAAAAACGCTGGAACGAACGGCTCCAAAAGGCGATCGCCACTCTGAGCCATGCGTTTAACTACGATCGGCTATATCTGGGCGGCGGCAATGCCAAAAAAATCGAGATTACACTGCCTGAGAATGTGACGATCGTGCCAAATGTGAACGGACTGCTGGGGGGAATTGCTTTGTGGAAGGACTAGGGCAGGAGCACGATGCTGGGAAGAACTGAGTTAACTCCGCTCATGCTCAAAATCTCTCAATTCTGGGGGATTTAGGGGGCTGAAGAGTTTTGAAAACCAATCAGAAAACTTGTGTCTACACGATCGCCCCAGTTAAAACATTAGAGCTTCTAGAGTTTAGAGCTTCTGGAGCTTCTCAAACCCCTTTATAACTGCTGCTGCGATCGAGCTAGAAACTGCTGTACGATTTCGATTGGAATACTCACGCCCTGTCCGGTGCTTTCCTGAATGGCACGGTTCACGCCGATCACTTCGCCTTTGTTGTTAAGCAGTGGACCGCCACTATTGCCCGGATACAAAAAGCCGCTTGGGGTACGGATGCACTGACGATCGAGGGCACGACTGCCGCAGAGACTGTCCGTTCGCATCACCTGTGCCTGGCTCATTTTCCAGTGGGTTCCCATCGGTGAGCCGATCGCATAAACGGTATCCCCTGTCTGAACGTCTTTGGTGCTATCTGCCAGGTTTGCGGTGGGCAGCCCGTTTGCGCCCTCAATTTGCACCAGAGCCAGATCGATCGCCGGATCGCTGATGATTACCCGTCCGGCAAATTTGCGTCCGTCTGCCAGATGTATGGTTGGCGTAGGGTTATTGGCAGTCACATGATGGTTGGTTAGCACTAAGCCATCCGATCGCAAAATAATTCCTGCTGCGGGGGCGTAGCCGCTGTCTACGTGAATCCAGAGTTCGACGGTGAAGGGCTTGGCGTTGGCGTAAAGGGTGCTTGAGTCCAGCACAACAAGCGGATCAGCATCTTTGCCGCGTAGCCAACTGGGCAGCAATCCCTTAATTTGTGACCAGTTTGGAAACGGTGAGCCTGCATCGGAATCGCCATGGGGGGACGGTGGGCGATTAGGACTTCGGACAGAACGATTTGGATTAGGCTGGAAAGTTGCTTGGGGAGTGTCTGAGAAATTGGATTCAGCCAGCGACCTTCCGGGCGGCTGCGTGGCAAGCCGATTGCCTCCTGCCCGATCGCGGATTAAAAACGCTTGCAGTGCCTGATCGCGGACGAGTCCAGCCATCAGCGATTGTGGATCCGCACTTGCGCTGTCCATACCAGACGGAGTGATGCCACTAAGACTGGAAGTTTGCTGACGTTGGCGATAAGCAATTCGCCGTCGAGTGACTTCGATCGCTGCTTGCTGGGGATTGGGCGATAAGGCTGCCAGGAAAGATCTGCCGTCTTCTGTGCCAAAGGCAAGCATCGTGTCCAGACAGGCAATGTCGAGCGGCGCGATATAGCTGCCACAGTTTCCCTGCTGCCAATAGGTTTGATAAATTGCTTCCACTTCCGACGGCTGAAGATTGGCGATCGGCTGCGGCAGCTGTCCCTGCGACTGTCTCCAGCGATCGTACTGTGCCTGAGTAATGCCTTCCCGGGTTTGACTGCTGGGATCAATCTGCTGCGATAACCCGGTAACAGCTTGAAAGGCATTCTCAAAACCCGCCAGACGAGGCGAAGCAGTCCCCCCCCTGGGATAATCAGCAGCAGCAGGCGCGTCAGCGGTTGGACGATTTAATTCATTCTGCGAAGCAGAAAAATTGCCTTGCAGCAGCCGGGGCAACACCAAAGCAACGGGCAGCCATACGACTGCCATCAGCAGCCAGGAATTTGACTGAGGTTTGCGTCTGCGAGGACGGCGAGGACGGCGCGGCTTTGCTTGCATAATCACCAGCATACGCGAGACTCAGGTAATTCAGGCACCCTTTAAAGCCTAGATAATTACCAT
>NZ_JACJOR010000220.1:0-1582 GCF_014695615.1 Leptolyngbya sp. FACHB-711 | reverse complement strand
ACTAAAGCTGTAAGTAAAGCCCTTGATCAAAACGCGATCGCCAAACGCCTTCCCCACGTTCTCCAGGTCGATCACTTTCTTGCCGATCCGCCGACCTGCGGTAGAAATGGCAACTTTACCCTGCGCCTGCTTAAACTCCTGCGCCTGCATTTCGTGGATGCGATCGATTCGGGCTTTTTGCTTGGTGCTGCGGGCTTTGGGTCCGCGTTTGAGCCATTCGAGTTCGCGTCGTAAAACTCCGGCGTGTTTGCGCTGACTGCTGACTGCGACTTCTTCGGCTTCGGCTTTTTTCTCCAGATAGTAGGCATAGTTGCCGCTATAGCTGAACAGCTCGCCCCGATCAAGTTCAATAATCCGATTCGTGACGCGATCGAGAAAATAGCGATCGTGGGTAATCAGCAGCAGCGCGCCGCGAAACCGATTGAGATAGCTTTGCAGCCACTCGACTGAAAGCGCGTCCAAATGGTTTGTCGGCTCATCCATCAGCAGCACATCCGGTTCAGATAGCAATGCCGATGCCAGGGCAATTCGTTTGCGATAGCCGCCCGACAGATCGCCAATTCGCGCTTCGAAGTCCTGAATTCCAAGCTGGCTCAGAATGCTCTTGGCGTTGTTTTCCGCATCCCACGCGCCGATCGCCTCCATTCTTCCTGTCACCTGAGTCAGCCGGGCCATCAGCCGCTCTGGGTCACCGTGCCCATGGGTAAGCTTGTCAGAAAGTTCTTCGTATTCGCGCACCAGCGTCATTTGTTCACCGCCGTCGGCAAACACCTGATCGATCACCGTGCGGTCTTCGTCCATGTCGGGCTGCTGCGGTAAATAGACAATCTTTGTGCCCGAATTTTTCCAGATCTCGCCGCGATCGATCGGCTCCAGCCCGGCAATCATTTTCAGCAGCGTCGATTTCCCGGAACCGTTGATGCCAATCAGCCCCACCTTATCGCCTTCTTCCAGGCTGAAACTGGCATCTCTCAGGATTTCTTTGATGCCAAAGTCTTTGGAAACCGATCGCAGCGTAAAAATTGTCATGAGTGCCCGGATTGCTGTTTTTCTGTTGCCGTTTCTCATCCAGTCTACCTGTTTGGTTTAGAGGTGAGTTTTTCCGAAAAACAATTGAACTCGATCGCCCGACTGCTGCTAAACTAGAAAGGTTGTAGTGTAATTTGCGGTTTCTCCCGGCCATGGCAGTTCCTAAGAAGAAAACCTCGAAATCGAAACGAGACAAACGCAAAGCGACTTGGAAGCGCAAGGCGGCACTGCAAGCTCAAAAAGCCCTGTCTCTCGGCAAGGCCGTTTTGAGTGGACGCTCTTCCTTTGTTTATCCGACCGAAGAGGAACAAGAGGAAGAAAGCTAACACTAACAAATGGAGAGTCGGCACAGGCTTGGGGGGTCTTTTTGTTGACGTAAATTTTGCCCTGATGGCAAAATTCAACGCTACGGTGTGATTAGTACCCATATCACTATCTCTACTGGAATCATGATAGGGAAATTCTTCCGTAAACCAGAATCAGATCAGAACGAACGCGTTCCTCCCGGTCAATACCTCACAAAAGGTTTCCCCGTGCTGACTTATGGTCAGAC
>NZ_JACJOR010000022.1:0-2760 GCF_014695615.1 Leptolyngbya sp. FACHB-711 | reverse complement strand
CAACGGCACCGATGCCCTATCCCGCTTGATTCGGGGAGAAATTCCGCTGACGATCGCCCGTCGCCTTACCGACCCCAACTACACGCCACCTGCCCCCGAACCCGCTGCGGTCGAAGAAACGCTCGAAGAAGTGACCCCCGCAAAAACGCGAGAACCAGATCAGGAAACTTTGCCCGAGAAAACCGGGAACGAAATGACTGAACTGCAGCCCCAAGCCATCCCCAATGCTTTCGATCGCGCAACTGAACAGACTCCCGTAGAAATTCCGGCTGAATTAGAGCAGCCCGACGATGAGGAAAGTATTCGAGAAGAGTTAGCCGATGAAGTGAAAGAGCAGCTTCAAAACGAACTTGAAGCATCCCCATCGGAAGCAGCAGGGAAAGCCAAGGACGATCGCTCGCCCCTCCTGATTCGCCCGGTAGAGCAGCCTGCTCCCGAATCCGCTCAACCCAATGCTCCGGACGCAGCTCCCCAGGCAAAACCGCCTGTCCTTCCCTCAACGCCTAAGCAAGACGACCTGCCGCCTACCCTGCCCGAAATCATTGAGGAGCCGGACATTCCGACAACGCCTGCTCCCCCCCCTTCGCGATTGCCTGCCCCGATTCCACGCTTCCTGACCTTCCTAAACCGATAAGTCCTGAACCGATAAGTTTTGATGAACTAATCAGCTCTCAGGTCAAGCGGGCTTCTGGCAAAATCAGCATCGCATCTCCAAAGGAATAAAAACGATACTCCTCCTCGATCGCCATTTGATACAGATCGAGAAGTCGTTGTCGCCCAATCAAAGCACTCACGAGCATCATTAAACTCGACTTGGGCAAATGGAAGTTGGTAATTAGCCCTTCGACCACGCGCCACTGAAAGCCGGGATAGATGTACAAATTCGTTTTGCCGCAGTAGGGTTGCAGGGTTCCGGTTTGAGCGGCTGCCCCTTCGAGCGATCGCACGGCTGTTGTGCCGACTGCAATCACTCGTCCTCCGTTCGCCTGGGTTTGCTGAATCTTGTCTACGGTTTCGACAGGAATCTCCAGCCATTCGCCGTGCATCTGGTGCTGCGTAATGTCGCTCGACTCGACTGGACGAAATGTGCCCACTCCCACATGGAGCGTAATAAAGGCGCGCTGAATCCCGGCTTCATCTAACCGTTGCAGCAGTTCTGGGGTAAAGTGCAGTCCTGCCGTTGGAGCCGCCGCAGAACCGGGGCGATCGGCATAAACAGTTTGATATTGCTCCGCATCCGCTTCAGACTCATGGATATAGGGCGGCAAAGGCACATGACCCAGATCCGCCAACAGCGGCAGCAGCGATTGACCGGGCGGCAAGTCAAATTCCAGATAGCGTCCCCCGGTTGCGGGTTCAACGGCTAATACCTTTGCTGTTAGTTTGGGGCGAGGTCGATCGGTTTCGTTTGCGGCAAAACCAGGAGAATTTTCATCTGGAGAATGCTCAGATATTTCGGGAATTTCGTTGCCCCAAAACTCGATTTGCGTCCCCACCTTCACCCGCCGACCTGGTTTTACCAGAGCAAGCCATTGATTGATCTGAGGCTGTTCTTCTAACAGCAAAACTTCAACGTTGCCGCCATTCGGCTTTCGTCCAAACAAACGGGCAGGAATCACGCGAGTGTTGTTGAGCACTAGCAAATCTCCCGGCTGAAGCAGTTCGGGCAGATCGCGGAAACTGCGATGCTGATAGTCTTTCGTACCCACAACCAGCAACCGGGAACTATCGCGCGGCACGGCTGGATTTTGAGCAATCCGCTCTGGTGGCAAAACGTAGTCGTAGGATTCCAGCAGGAGATCAGAATTTTCAGGCATTGCGTCAGGTCTTTTTGAAACGATCGATAAACTAACCCAATGGTCATCAAGTTGGGTGAAATTCCCTATGCAGGTTAGGGGGCTTTTCCCCTATTCCTTCTGGGACTATGACGAGAAGATTAAAGAGTAGCATTTGCAGGATACGACAAGAAGTTATGGATTATATCTACTACCTCGCAAATGCCAGCCTGACATTGAGAATCGTGGAATATCTCCATTCAATGCCCTGGCTCCCTGTTCGCTTTGTCACGGTGATTCATCAAATTGATGGTTGGGTCATTAAGGTAAAGCTAAGCCGCCCACTCGACGCTCAAGACGATGGAGACTTTCGATCGTTTCTCAACGAGCTAGGTATTCCTTACGAACCTGAGATTCGCGTAAGAATGGCGCTCTGGGGACTAGAGACCGGGCAGACTCCAGTGGAGGTAATGCGTCGATATCAGGTGGCAGTTGTGTCGCATGGAAACCCCGATCGCAGCGAAATTGAGGACTTCCGCAAACAGTTTGTGCAGGGCTTAGGCTATTGTCCCGAAACGCTTGCTTAATAACTGGTTCTTAACCCCAGATTGAGCATTATTTTAGAAATAGCCGTTAACAATCTTCTGCTTTCTGGTTCAACGATCGATTCAGAAATTAAAGTTTGGGTGGTGAACTTTGGGCACACAGAGAGTGTGCCTTTCCTTTTTTAAAGGAGAAAAATTGTTCAGGCCAAACTGCTTGCGATCGACCCAAACGACTTCCGGTTATTCCCCGAAGAAGGCACAATTGGGATGTTTGTTTAGGGTGTTTTTCCCTAGCCGTTTCCTCCCTTGTTGCGACCATGCCTTCGATCGCCTTAAAACCCAAGCCTGGCTCTGACGCTTTTCCCTGGTTTAGCTTGGGTCTCGTTTTAATCTTTCTTGGTTCTCTGGGGCTGCGGTTCTGGGAATTGAGCCGTTTTAAT
>NZ_JACJOR010000219.1:0-13227 GCF_014695615.1 Leptolyngbya sp. FACHB-711 | reverse complement strand
CCGGAACCCCTGCCCAAATTGGCGGATTCGCATCCCATAGTTCAGACGGCAAGAGGATAAAACGCGGCAGACCATCGGGCACTTTAACTCGCGCAAAACGCTCTGTTTTAGTTTCGCTATCCTGCACAATCACGCCCAGATTAAGGGTGAGATTCGAGATGTAGGGAAAGGGATGCCCCGGATCGACCGCCAGCGGCGTGAGTACGGGAAAAATGCGATTGTCGAAATATTGCTCTAGATAGCTTTGCTGTGCCAAGGTCAGATCCTGATAATCCAGCAAATAAATTCCTTGCGCGACAAGCTGGGGACGTAAGACCTGCTGAAAATGCTGCTGCTGCTGCGCCACCATCGGACGGAGCCGCTGAGCGATTAACTGCATCTGTTCTTGCGGGGTGCAGCCATCGGGCGATCGCCTCATCACCCCGGCTTCGATCTGCTGTTTAAGTGCCGCCACCCGCACCATAAAAAATTCGTCGAGGTTTGAGCAGCAGACTGCCATAAACTTGACTCGCTCTAGCAAGGGCGTACGCGGATCGATCGCCTCGTGCAGCACGCGATTGTGAAACTCTAGCCAGCTCAATTCCTGGCTGAGATAGTGCTGCGGTTCAATTGCAATTCCTTCGTTAGCGGAAACGGCAGCACTTACCTCTGGGGCAACAGCCTCTGGGGAGGGACTGGTTTGCACCGGAGCAGTCGCAGAAGAAAGTCGGGATGCAGCTTTTTTCGATCGCGGCATAATTCGGATGAAGTCGGGATGGGGAGAGAAGTCGAGATGGAGAGAAGAGTTTGTCCCCAACTAATTTTGCGGGGTAGTACGAGTAGATTGCCCGCGCTCTGGGCAAGACGTTCACACAACAACCCTATAAGGATTACCAGAATTAACGGCGGGTTGAATCGTTAAAGCTACTCAATTTGAGCTGCGAATAAACTCCAAAGGCTGGTTAAATCTCGCAGCTGGAAGAGCCGATCGAGCACTAATCAGAATATAAACAAATAGGGGCAAGGATACCTTACCCCCAAAGTTCTGTTTTTCTAAATGCAGTGCTCTTAGAGCTAATCGATCTTAGAGCTGATCAAGCTGTCGCTTCAGGTCTTCTAGCTCTGCGTCAACCGCCGGATCCTGGGGAGCAGCCGGAGCTGAGGCAGGCGCCGTCGTTTGCGTACCCGGTAACTGTGCCTGGCTAGGGGTGGAACCTGTAAGAAGCTGAGACTTGAGCGCGGCTAGCTCATCATCCACATCGCTGCCCGATTCAAGCTGGGCAAACTGACTTTCCAAATCGGCTCCTGCCAGTTCTGCCGCTGCCTGCGATCGCGCTTCCATTTGCAGCACTTTGTCTTCCATCCGCTCAAAGGCAGACATTGCGCTGCCGGTTCCCAAAGCACCCACGGTTTTCTGAAGCTGCTCGTTTGCCTTGGCTGCACTAGCTCTGGCTTTGAGCATATCTTTCTTGGTTTTTGCCTCAGAAATTTTGCCTTCCAGGGCGATCAGGTTGCGCTTCAGCGTATCTACCGTGCCCGCCTGCTGATCGAGCTGGTTCTTGAGGGCAGTCCCGGTTTCAACGTTGGTTTTTCTGCGACTTAGTGCTTCCCGTGCTAGGTTTTCGTCGCCTTTTTCCAATGCAAGCTTTGCCCGTCGCTGCCAGTTGTCTGCTTCAGAGTTGGCCTGGTTCATTTGCTGCTGGGTGCGCTTCTGGCTGGCGATCGCCGTAGCCACTGCCTGACGCAACTGCACCAGGTCTTCCTGCATATCAATAATTGCCTGATCGAGAATCTTCTCTGGATCTTCAGCCGAACTGACGGCAGCGTTTAAGTTTGCCCGAACAACGCGGCTCACACGGTCAAATAGTCCCATGACTCTCTTTCCTCTTCGGATACGAAAATTCGGTTTTAAAAAAGCAACTCCTGCGGGTTATCCTAACCGTGATCCAGGTTTTGCCCCTGAGCAACCCTATCGCCACACTCAGCAGAGAGAAGCCCTATTTGTATTGTACGCAGGGAAACCCAGCCCGTGAAAAATCCTTGCACTTCCCTTCATTCCGCTTTAGAAAAGACGATCTTGCCCAGCGGCGCAGTCTTTGACGCTACAGGTGACTATCGCTATTTACTCTGGCGCACCTGGCAAATTGATGCCCCCCGCCTCACCTTTGTCATGCTCAACCCCAGCACTGCGGATGCCGATCGCAACGATCCCACCATTCGCCGCTGCCTTCAGTTTGCTCAAACCTGGGGCTACGGTTCACTAAAGGTCGTCAATCTCTTCGGCTTCAAAGCCACCCATCCTACGGTTTTGCAGCAGGCATCTGATCCGATCGGCGCAGAAAACGATCGCCATCTCCTGAGCGCAGTTCAAGAAAGCGATCGAGTGATGATCGCCTGGGGCAACTGGGGAACCTTGGCGGGACGCGATCGAAGGGTGCTGGAGCTGATTGGAAATTATGGTGTGTATTGTTTGGGGGTAAATCGATCGGGTCAGCCGAAGCATCCGCTTTATTTGTCGGGGAAGACGGTGCCGATGCTGTATCACCAGGTTTTGTAGTCACAAGCAGCCTATCGGCAGGCTTCAAGTAAAGGAGTTTTGGTGCAATTTGCCTGATGCGATCGATTTTTCCGTGAAAAAACTTTCTCTAACATAAATTGTCTGCTGCGTCAGAATCAGCTCAGAAATGCTTGAAGGGTGATTTGTTCAATACACTCCATCGCCCCTTAAATTCCCCATCAAGGAGGGACGTTGATCGCCTAGAGGAAAGCCGTACCTACTGAAGTCCGATCGCTGGCAGCTTCTAGGCTAAAATGGAGCCGTAGTCGCCTAGACATTGGATTCTAGACACTCAAAGCACTGCGTCTATGACAACCGCCACCCCCACCAAAACTCAGTACGAAGCGATTATTGGTCTGGAAACTCACTGCCAGCTCAGGACTGATACTAAGGTTTTCTGTAACTGTTCCACCGAGTTTGGTACGCCACCCAATACCAACGTTTGCCCGATCTGCATGGGAATGCCGGGTGTGCTGCCCGTGCTGAATCAGCGGGTGCTGGAGTATGCCGTGAAAACGGGTTTGGCGCTGAACTGCCAGATTGCTGACTACAGCAAGTTCGATCGCAAACAGTATTTTTATCCTGACCTGCCCAAAAACTATCAGATTTCGCAGTATGACCTGCCGATCGCCGAACATGGCTGGCTGGAAATCGAAGTGCTCGACAAAGCAGGCAACCCGACGCGCAAGAAGATTGGCATTACGCGCCTCCACATGGAAGAAGATGCTGGAAAATTAGTTCACGCAGGCAGCGAGCGGCTCTCAGGCTCGAAGTATTCCCTCGTAGACTACAACCGCACGGGCGTACCCCTGGTCGAAATTGTGTCAGAACCAGACATTCGATCGGGTCAGGAAGCAGCGGAATATGCTCAAGAACTGCGGCGAATTGTGCGCTATCTGGGCGTGAGCGACGGCAATATGCAGGAAGGATCGCTGCGCTGCGACGTGAATATTTCCGTACGTCCAGTCGGCACAGAAAAATTTGGCACGAAGGTCGAAATCAAAAACATGAACTCCTTCAGTGCAATTCAAAAGGCGATCGAATACGAAATTGAGCGGCAAATCGAAGCGATCGAATCCGGCGAACGCATTGTGCAGGAAACTCGCCTCTGGGAAGAAGGGGCACAGCGCACCATTAGTATGCGGGTCAAAGAAGGCTCGAGCGACTACCGCTATTTCCCCGAACCAGACTTAGCCCCGATCGAAGTTAGTGCAGACCAGCGCAATGCCTGGAAAGACGAACTGCCCGAACTGCCTGCCCAAAAGCGTCACCGCTATGAGACTGAGCTGGGACTGTCCCCCTACGATGCCAAAGTGCTCACTGAGGATGGGACGATCGCTACCTACTTTGAGTCTGCGCTGGCGACGGGAGCAAGCGCGAAGCCTGCGGCAAACTGGATCATGGGTGACATTAGCGGCTATCTCAACAAAGAGAAGCTGAGCGTGAACGAGATTGCCCTGAAGCCGGAAACCCTGGCAGAAATGATTCAGCTGATTGAGTCCAACACGATCAGCAACTCTGCTGCCAAGGAAATCCTGCCGGAATTGTTGAAGGAAGGCGGCTCGGCAAAGGCATTGGTCGAAAAGAAAGGACTGGTGCAGGTGTCTGACCCAAAGGTGATCGAAGCGGCGATCGATCAAGTCCTGGCAAAGTTTCCCGACGAGCTAGAGAAATATCGGGGCGGCAAGAAGAATATGCTCGGCTTCTTTGTCGGTCAGGTCATGAAGGCAACGGGCGGCAAGGCTGATCCGAAAGTGACCAATCAACTGCTTCAGCAAAAGCTGAACGGTTAGGCGATTTATTCGAGCGAATAAAGGAGATTCGGGGCACAATCATCACCGTTTTGATGACCTGTTTTAGTGACCCGGCTCCTGCTCTAACCACTGCTCAACTGCCCCAGATATCGCTCGATTAGCAGAATCGCTACAACATCGTCGATCGCCCGCGGCGGAGTGCGGAGTCCCCGGGGCAAGAGGCGCGTCAATCCGCGGGGGGGGAACATTTGCCAGTAGCGATCGCGGGCTTCCAGGGTGCTGTAGCGTTCGTTGATCAGGACAATGCGAGGCGGATCGGTGAGTTGCTCGCTGAGCTTCTGCTTCCATTCCTTCGCGCTGGTTTGATTGCCCATGACCAGAGTCGTGATGGGGAACTGCTGCCGAAGTTGTTCAATCGTCTGAATTGCGGCTTCGGCAGCGATGACTTGGTGAAAAAACAGGGTGCGATCGACTCCAACAATAGCCACACCACATTTTTGCCGTCCGGGATCGAAGCCTAGAATCACAGGCTGAGCAGGCGCAGAGGGAACTTGCATGGATGCGGCAGCAGAAAACGACGGGAAAAACAGATTAGTTTCTAGACTTTAGACGATCGACCCAGCGAAGGAAAGAGGCAAAGGACGCGATTCTTATGGAGCTTCGGACGGTGGATCAATCGCAGGCATTTGCAGGGTACTAAACAGGGGTTGCCCATTTTGAACTGCCTGTAGCTCGATTTGCAGCGGGCCAACGGTGCTGATATCGGTGGGGGCAATGACTTGAATGTCGATCGGCTGCTCAAGCGTTTTCACCCGACCCAGAAAAGAGCGAACGGCTTCTGGATCATTGTTTGCCAGGGTTAGGGTTTCGGTCGGAATGCCTGCTCGCCCAGCGCGAAACACAACGGCAGACAGCAGCAGATTGAGTTCCTCTAACAAGTCGCTGTTGTCTTGGAGCAGGGGCGGATTGATGGTGGCAGAGGCGATGATTTCGTTTTGGCTAAAGACGCGCTCATTTAAAAACGCGGTGGCATAGACTTTGACGCAAGGTTCGCCTGCCAGCACACAGGGTTCACCCAACACATAGTTTCCCTGCGAGAGAATTCGCACCAGGTAATCGCGCCCGTCTTTGATCTGGTTTGCAAGCTGTTCGACTTCGACATTGGTAATCTGAATCACTTGCTGATTGCGATTTGTGCCGCCCGGAAACACTCTTTGCAAAGCAGAACGATTTGCCTGACGCAAAAGCTGATCGACGGCTTCGGGAGCCGCATCAGGATTGACCACGCGCAGCACGCCCAATGCCAAAGGCTGGTTCCGAAATACGGCAACATTGCCCGATCGCAGCCCTTCGTATTCCTGCCGCAGAATTTCCACATCCTGAGCCAGAAGGGTGCGCTGCTGCTCTAGTGCTTCGAGTTGGGACTGCCGGGAAGCAATTTCCTGATCACGGGCAGCAATTTGCTGGTTGCGCTGGGCAACTTGGTTCTCTGCTTGCCCGATTCGCTGAGTCAATTCTTGGCGATCGGACTGAAGCTGCTCAATTTCGTCTTGAAGCACAGCAGCTTGGCGCGAGACAGAACCTAGCAGGGTTTGCGCCTGCTCAAATCGGGACTGAATCTGCTGAAGCCGGGACTGGGTTTGCTCTAGCTGCCCCTGGGTTTGTCGCTGCCGTTCCTGAGAGGTTTGCAGCGATCGGTTAATTTGCTCTAGCTGTCGCTGGGCACCCCGTCGCTGCTGACGAGCCTCCTGTAGCCGATCTTCGACTTCTTCTTTTTCAGTGGTGGCATCTTCGAGATCCTGGCGCGTGGTTTCCAGATCATCCTGAATGTTTTGCAGCTCAAATAGCCCCGTTCGGAGCTGATCGCTGACCGCAAGCAGAACTGCCAGGGTTGAAGCGGAAATAAGTCCTCCAGTCAAAATTGTGATCAGGGTGGCGGTCTGCCGGGGTCGTAGTTTGAATAGGCTCAGACGCGCTTTGCCTACGCGCATTCCCAGACGATCGCCCACCGTGGCAATCACCCCGCCCAGAAGCAATACGGCAAAGATTAAGACCCACCCTGTGGTCATCGTTTCATTGAAGGCACGTTCCAATCCAGCCTACTGTAATTTGGGGCTGAGGTATCAGCTTGGGGTTGAGGTCACTGCCATTGAGGAGTGGCTTTTTGCTGAAAGTTGGTCTCAGAAAAGTTTGGATCAAAGTCTGGATTCAAAAACGTTGGACAGCGCAAAGTTTAATTTTCTTTTCGGCTGGCTACTCCACAAAGCCCTAGAAAACTTCTTATGCTGGTTTACTAGCGTTTCTTAACATTGATTCATGCCTTTTTTCGATCGGTTCACCCCGCTCTTTTCTTGCCTGAACCCTAAACGCATTGCTCGCATTGGGCATCCTGGGTTACGCCTGCTGGTGATGGGGTTAACGGTGTTCAGTCTGGTTTGGAGCCAGTTTATGCCTGTCGCACTGGCGCAAACCGCTTCTTCGACCAATATTCAGCCCTATATTGATCGCGTCAAAAACCAAATCACGGAATTCACGCTCGATAACGGCATGAAATTTATCGTGATGGAGCGGCATCAAGCTCCCGTGGTTGCATTTGAAACCTATGTCACGATCGGGGCTGCCTATGAGGAAGAAGGCAAAACGGGTGCAGCGCATTTTCTGGAGCATTTAGCCTTTAAGGGAACCAATCGAATTGGCACGACAAACTATCGGGCGGAGAAACCATTGCTCGATCGACTCGATCGGCTATTTGAACAGATTGAGGCAGCCAAGGCAGCAAACCGCACCGAAGAGGCAAATCGGCTTCAGCAGGAATTTGCTCAGGTGCGTCAGGAAGCCACAGCCTTTGTCAGGCAAAATGAATACGGGCAAATCGTGGAACAGGCAGGCGGCGTGGGGCTGAATGCGGCAACTTCTGCGGATGCCACGATGTATTTTTACAGCTTCCCGGCAAACAAGCTAGAACTGTGGATGTCGCTGGAGTCTGAGCGATTTCTCGATCCGGTCTTTCGCGAATTCTACGAAGAAAAGGACGTGATCCTGGAAGAACGCCGGATGAGAACCGACAATTCGCCGATCGGCAAAATGATCGAGCAATTCCTCGAAACCGCGCTGCCGGGGCATCCCTACGGTCGTCCGGTGATAGGCTCCGAGGCAGATATTCGCGGCTTGACGCGCCAAGATATTATTCAGTTTTTTGATACTTACTACACGCCGGATAACATGATTGCGACGGTGGTGGGTGACGTTGACCCCGATCGCGTAAAAGAACTGGCACAAGCATATTTTGGACGCTACAAGGTGCGATCAAGTGCGCCAGATGTGCAGGCAACCCTGCCCAAGCAAACGCAGCCCAAAGAAGTCTTGCTGCAACTGCCGACCCAACCCTGGTATATGGAGGGCTATCAGCGTCCTGCGATTACTGACCCGGATGAGGTGGTTTATCAAGTGATCAGCAGCATTTTGGGCGACGGGCGAACGGCTCGGCTTTATCAATCGCTAGTGCTGAACAACCAGTTGGCACTGGACTATAGCATTTCCAATAGTTTTCCGGGCGATCGCTACTCAAATCTAATGCTGATCTATGCGCTCACCGGGCCGGGACATACCGTTGAAGAAATTGCGGCAGTTTTTGATGCTGAATTCAATCGCCTCAAAACGGAGCCTGTCACCGCCGAAGAACTCGATCGCGTCAAAACCCAGTCCCGTGCCGGACTACTGCAAACCCTTGCCTCGAATGAGGGCATGGCAAGTTTGCTGGCTGAGTACGAAGCCAAAACAGGCTCCTGGCGCAACTTATTTGAGTTGATTCCAGCGATCGAGGCAGTTACTCCAGCCGACATTCAGCGTGTAGCACAGGCAACCTTTAGACCTGAAAAGCAAACGATCGGCAAACTGCTCTCGACGGATGCTCCGGTTCTGCCTGGACGCTGAGAGGATGTTGTACAAGTATCTTGTTTTACAGAATTCAGAGCCAAGATAGCCATTCCATTCCTTCTTCTCATAGCCCTTCTATTTCTCACCGCTCATGAAATTTTCGCTTCGCCCCTGGCTGCGCTACAGCCTGACTTCGATCGCCGTCCTGCTCACTGTAATCCTGGGATTCGGACGTGCCCCGGCTCTGGCAGTCACGCCCCGCCACTACAGTGACTTGGAACTGCCTGCTGCACCCGAGATCACCCTGCCCGAATATAGCCGCTTTGAGCTACCCAACGGACTCCGGGTTTACCTGCTCGAAGACCACGAACTGCCTCTGGTCGGCGGCACGGCAACAATCTACACAGGCGATCGGCTAGAACCTGCGGACAAGGTAGGTTTGGCAGGTATTACCGGAGCAGTGATTCGCAGCGGCGGCACAGCAGCTCACCCGCCCGACATGTTAAATCAGTTGCTAGAGCAGCGGGCAGCCTCGATCGAAACGGGCATCGATACCACCGCAGGCAGTGCAGGCTTTAGTGCCCTGAGTGAAGATCTGGAAGAAGTGTTTGGCTTGTTTGCAGAAGTGCTACGCCAGCCTGCCTTGCCTCAGGACAAGATCGATCTGGTGAAAACGCAGATTCGTGGTTCGATCGCTCGCCGCAATGACGATCCAGACTCGATCGCCCAGCGCGAGTTTAGCAAGCTGCTCTACGGAGCAGACAGTCCCTATGCTCGTACTGTTGAATACGCCACGCTGGACAATATCTCGCGGCAGGATGTGCAGCAGTTCTATCAGCAGTATTTCCACCCGAATAAGATGCTGCTCGGCATTATCGGCGACTTCGACTCGGCAAAAATGCGATCGCTGATCGAAGCAAAGCTGGGCGACTGGCAACCCGTCGGAGCAGATAAAATCGATCCGCCTCAAGCAACCCAGGCAAAGCAGGGCGGCGTATTTCTGGTTGATCAACCCCAGCTCACCCAGAGCTCAGTTCTGATGGGACATCTGGGCGGCAAGCTAAACGACCCGGACTACGCGCCGCTCACCGTGATGAATGAAGTTCTCAGTTCCTTTGGCGGACGCTTGGTGAACGAAGTGCGATCGCGGCAGGGACTCGCCTACAGCGTCTACGCTTTCTGGTCACCCACCTTTGATTATCCGGGCACGTTTACAGCAGGCGGACAAACGCGATCGGATGCCACTGTTCCCTTTATTCAATCCACGCTGGAGCAAATCGAGAAAATCCGCACCCGTCCTGTCACTGAAGCCGAACTGAGCCGAGCTAAGGACTCAGTGCTGAATGCCTTTATCTTCCGCTTCTCTACCCCTTTTGCCACCCTGTCGCGGGTCATGCGCTATGACTACTACGGCTATCCGCAGGACTTTATCTTTCAATATCAAAAGCAGGTCGAAGCGACCACTGCCGCAGACATTCAGCGAGCCGCTCAAACCCACCTTCAGCCTGACAAACTCGTAACGCTGGTGGTTGGCAACGCCAAGGACTTTACGCCACCGCTCCGCTCGATCGCCCCCAACGGTCAGGTCACCCCGATCGACATCACGATTCCGGCGGCTCTAGGGGCGAAGTCTTAGCAATCGTCCCCAACTTTCTCTAACGGATTGGTCTGCTTAAACGGCAACTCCTGGTTGATTGCGTCCATTTCCTGCTGCTCCATTTCGTTGATTTCATCAATATAGGTATGCAGGATTTGGCTCAGCCGGGGCTGATAGAGACGGTGGAGTGAATAGTTAGGGGTTGCCGCGAAGCCGCGCCGTTTTTTGTGTCGTCCGCCTGCGCCCGGATCAAAAAGCTGAATGCCGTTGGCAATGCCCCACTCGATCGGTGTGTAGTAGCAGGTGTCAAAGTGCAGATTATCAAACTCCTGCGTTGCGCCCCAGTAGCGTCCATAGAGCCGATCGCCCTTGGTTAAACAGAAGGACATCCCGATGGGGTGCTGGTTTTCTTCGGTGGAATACACACCAAACAGCACCACACGATCGAGATAGTCGGGATAAAGCTGCTCAAAAAAGCGGCGCGTCAGATATTTGCTGCCCCACCAGCCGAACTTGTCACAGGTATCGGCGTAGAAGTGGTACACATGCGACAGGAGCGATCGGCTAATCTCTTCCCCAGTAAGCGGCTGAAGCCGTAGACCGGCCTGGGAAACTGCTTTTCGTTCGCGCTTGATATTGCGCCGCTGGTTGGCATTAAACGCGCCCAGATAATCCTCAAAGCTTTGAAAGTTCTGATTTTGCCAAATATAGCTGTGGTGCAGCCAGGTAAAAAAGCCGTGTCGCTCCATGGTCGATCGCCATTCGGGATCAACGTAGAGAAAATTGCAGCCAGAAATCTTGTGCCGCATACAGAAATGATCGATCGCGTTGACCATCAGCTCGGTTAATTCATCTTCGTCCTCACCGGGCGCAATCAGAAAGCGATAGCCTTCGGCAGGCGTAAAGGGCGACATCCCCAACATTTTGGGATAGTAGGCAACCCCGAGCCGCGCCGCCAGATCTGCCCATTGATGGTCAAACACAAACTCACCATAGCTGTGGCTCTTAAGATAGAGCGGAGCCGCCGCCACAAGGGATCGATCGCGCCAGACCGTGAGATGAGTCGGCAGCCAGCCCGAGTTCGCACCGACGCTGCCCGATGTTTCCATGTTGTGCAGCCACGTCCACTCCAGAAAAGGCGTTTTGAGTGGCACAGCGATCGCATCCCATTCTGCTTGGGGAATTTCCTCGATTTTGTGAATCCACTGGACGGCGTAGCGAGGCTGGAGTTTTTCAAACATGAGGAAAAGGATGGAGGGGTGGGAGGAGTAAGGGGTAAGGAGATGGGGGAATGAGGGAGTGAGGGAGGAGCGTTCTTTACATTAGTTTAGATGAGTCTTTTGCTGGACGCGGTAGTGCAGGAACACCTCTTGATCGATCGCCTCTGCCGAGAGCAGTTCTAGCCGGGGCGCGAGATTTGCTGGAAAGCCGCTTCCTTCGACTGGGGTTGGAGCAATTGTGCCGCCAAGCAGCAACGGGCAAACGGTCAGCCAGAGTTCATGGACGCGATCGGCTGCCAGCAGAGAAGCCACCAGTTCGCCGCCGCCCATCACCAGCAGTTTATTTAGACCCAGTTCGTTGAACTGTTGAAGGACAGTATTCCAGTCAAACGGCTCAGGAAAGGGCAGAATGCGATCGAACTCAGTGCCCTCAGTCCCTTTGCAGGACTGCCAGCATTTTGCACCTGATTCGGTTGTCAGTAGCCAGCGCGGAACTCCCTGCTTGAAAAAGGGAAGTTGAGGATTGAACTCGCCCGAGGCAGAACAAACGATGTGAAAGGGCTGAGGCGGTTTGTGCTGTTGCTGCCGCTGAGCCAGCAAAGCCGGATTTTTGATCAGCAGCGTTGTGCCATACGCCCGCAGTGTCCCTGCGCCAAACAGAGCTGCATCGACTTCTGCAAGTCTGGCTTCTAGATGAGCCTTGTCCTGAGCCGAGCCGAATCGGGCAGCCGATCGATCGCGATCCGCAATTTTACCGTCTGCACTCATGGCAAGCACGACGATTGTATAGGGCAGGCGGGAGGAAGCAAACGCAGAAGTCATCAGGAGCCATCCGGAAAAACGACTGAACAACAGAATTTATACGGAATTGTGCGGCATCCGGCAGGCGATTTGCACCAGATTTCAGCCCCGTGAAGCCCCACAATCGATCGCATCAGTGAAGCTTGAATCAGGTTTTGTCAGGAGTCTAAAGGAACCATTGCCGCAGGGGAACTCTTGACCAGTATCGTCTGAGAAGTATTGTTAAGGGCGATCGTTCAAGTCATTCCCAAGACAGCAGGATTCGGGGCGGCATTATGCAGGGCATCGTTGGATTTTTGCTTCAAAACGCGCAATCGCTGTTTTTGTTGATCTTATGCGGCGTGATCGGCTGCGGAGTTTACCTTCTGGTACGGGAGCTTCAGGATCAGAAATCATTGCCTCGCCGTCAGCATTCCTCTATCCGCTCTACCCCTATCCGCTCCAGCCCTACCCGCTCCAGCCCTCAAAATCGCAGCATCAAACGAAATACTCCCGGTCGATTTCATCTAGCCCATCCCCTGCACGGCAAACTGGTTAAACTGCTGGGCGGGGATCAAAAGGCAGCTATCCGGCTGATTGCCAGCTATCAAGCCAAGTTTCCCGACAAGCCTAACCAATGGCACTACGAGAAGGCAATTTATGACTTGAGCCGCGATCGCCACTGAGCAGTCGTTTGAAGTGCGTCGAGTGCCTGTGTCTTTTCAAACCTCCCTGCTGCGGGATCGCTACTGAAGCGAGGTTTAACTTCTGAGTAAAGAATGTTCGCCACTGCACCTCGATCGCAAAAGTTTGATATTACGATTAAGCCAGTTGGTTCACGGTCTTTTTAAAAAAAGGCTTTGTGTGAGGAGAATTTGAAATTATTCCGTTTGCCTGTGGATGCCAAGCCGTCGTGATCCATTGAGTATTAATGTGGATACATTACGATGGAGTTCTGCATGTGATTGCGGAGTCGTTTTAGCACTCAAACAGCGGTTACGACTATGCTTGGTCAGTCTTCCTTCCGCCGAATACTCCTGCTGCGGATTCTCCTGCTCAGCATCCCAATTCTGTTTCTGGGGATGGCAGTCACATTTCGCAATGCTCGCACGAGCCTGCTACACACCGCCCGGTTAAACCTGGAACAGAGTGCCATTCGCAAAGCCGACACGCTGCAATCGTCGATTCAATCGCTCCAAACGACCCTCTCGGTCACGAGTCAGACTGCAATTTTAAAGTCGGGTTCGCCGACCACCGTGCAGCCCTTTTTGACGCAGGTTCAAAGCCAGTTGCCTAGCGTTCGCTGCCTTCAGCTCCGAGATTTTTCAACTCAGGTTTTGGTAGCAAGCACCTGTGGCAACCGGGTTCTGGATTTTGTACCGTCGAAAAACTGGAGCCCCAAGCGTAGCCCCGCTGAAGCCAACCAGTTTTCCCCCTTTTCGATCGTCCCCAATCGCCTGAACC
>NZ_JACJOR010000218.1:0-6367 GCF_014695615.1 Leptolyngbya sp. FACHB-711 | reverse complement strand
TTGCCAGTTCTCCAGTTTCCAGGGCTTGCTGAAACTGAGCTTCATCTCGATACCACAATTTGACATTCGGCTTAATTTCGGCCGCCTTATTCAGCACTTGCAGAATCCCGTCCTGGGTTTCTAGAATTTTGCTGCCGTCAAAGAAGGTTGCTGCGGTGATGTCTAGTAAAAAGCCTCCAGTGGGAAGCGCGTTCATCCCCAGTTGATTCCGATATTGCTCATCCCATAAACTAGCCCAGGAAGCAGGTACGGTGGGGTGCTTTGTTTTATTAGTTACAAAGGTGACATACCAGGAGGCTGCACCAATTCCATCCACTCGTCCATCCGGATAGCGATGAATAAAGTTATCCTTCAAATACTTTGCATTGGGAATCCGTTCAAGGTCAAAGGGTGTCCATAAGTCTGAAGCCTGCCCACGCAGCATCGGGATCTGAGCCATCATCGATAGATCGGTGGGTGCCTGATTTGCTCTTGCTGCTGTCTCTAGCTGGGTGTACCAGGCATCTGCGGCAGGAGTCGGCACAGATTCGATTTCGATCCCTGTTGCTTTCGTGAATTCAGGATAAATATTTTTGACAAATGCCTCCTCAAAAAAACCGCCAAACGTTCCAACCTTGAGGCTCCGCTTTCCGTCTGTTTGTACAGAGGGAGCTTGCGGAGAACAAGCAACTGCTGCTGTAAAACCTGCAAAAGCAGCCGCGCCTCTGATAAACTGTCGTCGATTAATTGAATGGCCCATAATATTTTCCTCGTGTGCTCAGAACAATTGGAAGAATTAGACACAGTTCCGATACAAATTTGTCTATATGCCTCTAGTACGATTTCAGAATGTAGAATGACTAAAGTAATTTCGGTCAAACCCAGACAAATTCTTGCAAGATGGACTGATATTCAAAAATATAGACTCATTGCTCCTTCCAGTTTCTAGTTAGAATTTGCTCCCTATGAATTATGAGATGAACCACGACGATAATCTTAATGAAGAGCAGGCTAACGAATCGGAAATTAGTTCGCTGGATCTGCAAATCATTCAACAGCTTCAACAAGATGGCAGAATGGCATACAGCAAAATTTCGAGAGAACTCGGTGTTCCTGAAGCAACGGTACGATATCGCGTTAAGCGTTTGGTTGATGATGGAATCATTACGATTAATGCTTTTTTAAATACGGGTAAGCTCAATTACGCCAATGTTGCCTATATCGAGATAGAGACAAGCGCCGAGTTTCACGAAAGACTACTTCAGGAATTAATCGAGACAGAAAATATCAGCTATCTCTCCGCAGTCACGGGAGAATACAACATTATGCTGGAGTATGTTTGCCAAAGTAATGAAGACTTGCTTGAGTTTACAAACTGGCTTAAGCGACAGCCGGAAGTTCATCGCTTAAACGTTAGAGTAATACTCAAAATATTTAAAGCACAGTATCCAATTCGGGTGAAAAACACAAGACAGAGTTAGCACCGATTTTCCTCCTATGGTAAGCCACTGCACTTATCGAGATGATGCATTTTTAACGAACTCATAGTCCGTGTCAGTCCTGTAACTATAATACGGAAGCTAAATCAGCCTGCAAAAGCAGAACTCATTCAATCGATATTCATGCGTGACAGAACTAATGCGTAACGAATTAAGGATAAACCTTTCCTTAGGCTGAAGAATATCGCCAAATCAGCAGCAGATTTTGTACTTCTGAATACAAAACACGCAAAAAATCTAGTTTTTGTTACCTTTTCCTGAAATAAAACTCGACTATATTTACCAAATCGGTAAATATGTAGAGTGTAAATGCTAATCCGCTAGCAACCATGATGAAAGTAGCTGCTGATCCATATGCTTTTCCCTATCAACAAGAGCTTACGCCTCAGAACACGGCTCTAATTGTGATCGATGTGCAAATTGATTTCTGCAATTTTGGGGGATACCTTGACCAGAAGGGATTCGATATTTCGCTGACGCGAACCGTCATTCAGCCAATCAAAGCTTTGCTGACGGTTGCAAGAGCAAAAGGATTTCCAATTTTTCATACCCGTGAAGGGCACCGTTCCGACTTAGCGGATTTGTCAGAAGTTAAGCACTGGCGGAGTCATCGTGCTGGGGCAGAGATCGGAAGTGAGGGTCCACTGGGGCGTATTCTTGTGAGGGGTGAACCCGGATGGCAAATTGTTCCAGAATTGGCTCCTTTGCCCGGCGAACCCGTGATTGACAAGCCTGGTAACGGTGCTTTCTATGCAACGGATCTTGATTTGCTACTTCAGCGAATTGGCGTCAAGAACTTAGTGATCTGCGGCTTGACTACTGCTGTTTGTGTCCATTCTACGTTACGTGAAGCAAGCGATCGGGGCTATGACATTTTGCTGCTGGAGGATTGCTGCGCTGAGAGCGATCCTCGGCTCCATGCAGCAGCGATTGAGATGGTGAAAATGGAAGGAGGCATTTTTGGAACAGTCGGAACCTCCCAAGCTTTCATTAGTACAGTCTCATCGCTACCGGATGTGAAGGAGCAGCAATCCGAGCTAGATCAGTATGTTGCTTTCTCTTGATTTTATTGAGTACAAGTCACGGAACTGTTTTTAAGCCAGTTTTTCAGGTGGAGGAGTATCTATGGGTAAAGTTCTGCGGAAACCTATACAGAAGTTTCCTGTGCTTCTTCTGGTTGTCATTGGTTTGGTTGTGTTTTTGATGGGAAGGGTAAAAGCTCAGGCTACTTCGATCGCAGCAGTCGGAAGTCCCAGTTCTGCGATCGAGATCGTAAGCCAAGCAACCCAACAGGCTACCCCTGCCAAAACTGTCAGAACTGATTACACAAATCGCCGCTTTTTTATAATTTTTATCATTACAGACTTTCTCTTTCCTATCTTCGATTAGATAGCTTGGAATATCTCCTGTAACTCGCTAATTCGTTTAATAGAGCGTTCTCGTTTCTCAGATAAAGACACGAACTCTGCCATTCTTGTTCTTGGTCGCAAAAATTGCTGAACTTCATCAAACGCTTGACAAAATCGTTTCGCACTCTCAAGCACCCCAAAGCCTAAAGTGGGATAGTACCGTTGCTTGATCCCTCGATGGCTCTATTCGATCGGATTTCCCAAACAACCCCTCACTTCATGCTCAACATCCATTCCCAATTCCTCGTCAATTGCTCTTGGGTACGAAGCCAGACATCTGTCACTACTCGTTGTGGCGGTTGTTGGGCAACCTCATGAGCCTCAGCAAAGAAGGCTTTTGCCGCTGCCATAGCTCGTTTCTCGCTCAATTGCACATCGGCTAAATTCCCATCTTCATCAATGCCTTGATACAAATAACACCACCTCCCCTTGACTCGGATGTACGTCTCGTCCACAAACCAGATCTTGCCCACCTTCCCCTTGCGTTTGGCTCTCAGTTCCTTGGCAAAGGTTGGAGCAAAGCGCCCTTCCCAATTCCGTGCAGTCTCATGGGTAAACTCAAATCCTTGCAGCAAAAAGAATTCGGCAATGTCGCGAAAGCTGAGCTTGTAGCGGAATCGACACAGTAGGGCTTGAAAGACGATATCGGTAGGTACCTCGATGAAGTTGAAAGGTGTATCTGTGGGTTCATTAAAGGTACAACGACAATTCTTGCAGCGAAACAGAGCATAACCCAAGTTCGTCGTGCGTTGCAAGCAGGTATACGGGCTGAGCAACAATCAGGGCAGTTCATGGAGAGCTTGCTGAGCACAGATTGGGGGCAGTAGTCAGTCTATCAATTACGGGCTTCTGTCCTCAAGTGAGTACCCAGTTCTGACAGTTTCCCTTGGTTAGCGACGCTACTGCTCCATGTAAATCAAATCTTTGGGGTTCAAATCCACTCGCTCGCCTCTAGGGTTTTTGCCGCTGACCCATAAGCGACCAGAATTCGTCAATACTCGCTCAACCATCATCTCTTCCCCCTGTAAGAGCGAACCAGGAATGCTTCCCGCTTCTCCATTCACATGCTGAGTATTGACAAAAGCTTTAACCCTGAAACTGATGTTATAGAGGTCTACGAACACTACCCCATTGGCAAACCCAATTTCCTTCAGTTTTATCCGCATGGTGAGCGCCTCAGTCAGTCTTCTATATAGCCGATGGTCTGAATTTCCTTCAGTTTACGACTCAATCTGTAGACTCAACATGAAAGTGCCAGAACTGAATACTCATCATTATTCCTTACTGAGAATTTCACTTCATTTTTTCGAGTGAAACCCTGATTTTTTCGTTTAACTTATTGAGAAAATTCTCAACCATATTAAGAATTGAGATTTGAATACTCAGTTCTGACAATCTCGGTACGAGCAGCTTCAATTGAATCCAACTGCTGGGGAAACTGGGGTTGGTACCCTAGCTCTCTAAGTTCTCAGCGATCGCCTCGTCAATTTCCTCGGTGTTCTGAGCATAGTAAGTGCGGGCAGCTTTCAAGTCGTCTCGGGTCAACTGAGGGTAGTCGCTGAGCAAGTTTGCCTCGGAGCATCCCTGCCCTTGTAAAGCAATCAACTGCCACACCGGAATCTGCGTCCGCCCGATACAAGCAGCTCCATTGCAGATTCCAGCAGTCTTTCTGATTTTTGGCGGTGCCATATCTTGTTCCACTAATCTTGTGATTTGGCTAGTTCTAAACTAGTTATCGGTAGAGCGATCGAGTTCGAATGTTTAGGTGTGAGCTGGGCAATGATGACTCAGCTACAGGCTCAGCCATCGGGGATTTCAAGCCGCAGTTTTACTATTCGCAGTTCATCGCGATGCAGAAAATCACTCTTCTTTCATCGTGACACAGAAGATCAATAAAGGTGAGAGCGATGCAGAAAGGTGGGATAAGAGAATGTGAGTTGCATCCTACAGCGATTGAACGATTGTGGGCGACGAACCGACAAACTTGCAGACCTTTGCTCAATACCGGCTCAGGTTTTGTGTGGAGGAATCATTTTTGGATCTAAAGTCAAATGGATTCAATCTCGAAGCCTCCAGGTTGCGGGACAGATTTGCGTTCTCTCAGTTGTGCGGGGTGATTGCCTTGACGATGCTGTTTTTAGTACTGGGGGGGGCAGGTGGTTGCCTCTGGCAAGCGTCGCCAAGTCGATGCTCACTGGTATCGCGGCATAAGTTATCTGAAAATCGGTTAGAACTGGATTCGCCTTGTCATTACTCACCAATGGCAAATGCAGGTTTATCCGTTCCTCTCAAGTTCGCCTGATCCTCAACCTGCCATCGCATCTAAGCGACAACAAAATGATTCCTTCAAACGTGAATTTACTGTCCTCAGCCGCTTTCTAGCTTCTTAGTTCTGTCAGTCAAGCAGGTTCCCCCAGTCAATCCTATCAACAACCCCTTGCCGATGGCTGTCTCTGCATTGTCGGAATCTGAACCCTTTATTGTCGCATACCCTCCAATGCACTATAAACCAGTTTAATCCTTGAGAAGGGGCTTCTCCACAAGGAATGGGTGCTTTTTCTCGATCAAATGCTCCTCGTCAGACTTCTCAGAATTTCATAGCGCTGTCCTACTTTTGTAAATGCTTCAATGCAGCAATCAAGGTGCGATCGCGTATGGGCAGCCGAAACTTGGACTCGAATCCGAGCCTGTCCCTGAGGCACAACAGGATAGCTGAACCCAATGACATAAATGCCCTCCGCCAGCAAGTCCTGCGCCATATCGCGAGCTAACTTCGCATCGTAGAGCATAATCGGCGTGATGGGGTGAACCCCTGCTTTGATCTCGAAGCCCCGTTCCTGCATCTGCTGCCGAAAATAGCAGGTATTTTCCATTAGTTGATCGCGGAGTTCACTGGATTGAGCCAGCAGGTCAAGAACCGTGAGACTGGTGTAGGTGATCGTCGGAGCCAGGGTATTAGAAAACAGGTAGGGACGCGATCGCTGTCGCAGCAGGTCGATAATGCTCTTATGCCCGGAGGTGAAACCGCCCGATGCGCCGCCTAACGCTTTACCCAGAGTACTGGTAATAATATCCACCCGTCCGATAACGCCACAGTGTTCTGCAGAACCGCGTCCCGTGGCACCGATTACACCCGTGGCATGGCTGTCATCCACCATCACTAACGCATCATAAGTCTCTGCCAGATCACAAATTTGTTCTAACCTGGCGATATCACCATCCATACTGAACACGCCATCCGTCGCAATGAGGCGAATTTTGGCGTTCTGGGTTTGTTGTAAACAGTGTTCTAATTCCTGCATATTGCTATGGGCAAATCGATAGCGCTGCGCTTTGCAAAGCCGGATTCCATCAATAATGCTGGCATGATTCAGCGCATCACTAATAACCGCACAATCTGCATTCAACAACGTTTCAAATAATCCTCCATTCGCATCAAAGCAGGACGTATATAGAATAGTGTCCTCTGTATTCAGAAAC
>NZ_JACJOR010000217.1:0-9122 GCF_014695615.1 Leptolyngbya sp. FACHB-711 | reverse complement strand
GGAGGTAGTGAGTACTAACTGGCAGGATGATTATGCCCGTAAGGTGGAAGAATATGCACTGCTGGGCATCTCGGAGTATTGGATTGTAGATTTCCGGGGTTTAGGCGGAATTGCCTTTATCGGGAAACCAAAACAACCTACGTTTATTGTTTGCCAATTGGTAAATGGGGAATATGCTCAACAACGATATCAGATGGGAGAGGCGATCGCCTCCACTCTATTTCCTGGATTGAATTTAAGATTGGATGACATCATGCCCTAACCTTTACCTTTTTGCTCAATCCAAAGGTTAGTAACCATAGCAAAGTGGATAGAGCCCGGTTCCTGCTTTCCACTATCAGCCCAGATCACAACAGATAATGTACCCGGCTTCGCGCACCCTGAAGTTGGGCAAGCAGCAGTTCTACTCCAGAGAAGACTAGGAGAGTTGAAGGTTCAGTTGGCTGGAGATAGAGATGACAATGCCCTTTTTTTTCAGATCTCCTAAAGCTTTGTAAAGGTTACCATCGTTTAGCTCCCAGCGATCGCAGAAGGCAGCAACGTCGATCGCCGGACGAACTGCCAGGCAAAATAGCCAAACCTGCCCGTGAAAAGGGATGGCTTGCAGGTGCGAGAAATGGAGTCCTCTAAAGGAGAAACAAAAGCAACACAAACAAAGCTAGAATGCGCCCATCAGGATATTCAAGCTCTCGCTCAAGACTCCCAGCCTGAGCAATGACATCTTCCCTGAATCAGGCACGGGTTATCAAACTTCAAGTCGGCTCAAGACGCTTTTGCGAAAACCTGCTTTGAAAAGCCAAGCTGCTTCAGCAGTTCATTCCAGCGATCGACGGGCAAACTTCCCCCCGATGCCTGATCGTGACCGTGCCCAAATGAGCCTTCGCCGTCGCTAATGGGCTGGCTTTGCAGAAACTCGAGGACATTCTGGCTGTTCGAGCGCGCAGAGAAGTTAACTCGTCCCGGTAGATAGCCGTCGTTCGCGGCAATCACAATGTATTGGGGCAGTCGATCGCGCCAGCTTTGGGCAATCAGTGGGTGAATCTGGCAGGGCGAATGCAGCCGAATCAGGGCAACTTTTCCAGCAAAGGTGGGAGCAGCGCGGCGGGCTTGTTCGAGTTCTTGCTTCACTTCCGATCGCATTTGGCGCAGGGTTTCGACTTCGGGCGCGGTTGAGTTGACCAGTTCTTTCGGATTCATGTGATTCAGCAATGCCTGAGCCGCAATTTCAGGATGGTATTCGCCTGCTCGCCGCGAAGCATTAATCAGCGCAGTGGCTTCTTTGAGATACTTAGCAGTGTATTTTTTCTTGGCAGAAGTCAGCAGCTCGAACGGGGCACGATCGCCCAAATCGCTCACAGTTCCGATCGCTGCAATCCATTCGAGATCAGCAATATCCACGAGCGATCGACACAGCTCCCAAATCATTAAAGACGTATTGGGCACAGGTTCCCAGGTGTAGGCACTGATCAGCGTATCGCCTGCGGGCACGCCTTCGGGATGGTGGTGGTCAATAAAGCAGGTCGGCACACCCGGAATCACCGCCTGATCCTGACTGCCCAGATCCATCACAAACAGACGATCAGGGTTGGCTGCCTGTACTTTTTGCTGGTTTGCGGTCGTCCAGGCATTGCGTTCGCGATCGGGCACAACCCGCACCACAGACTCAAAGCCCATGCGTTCAAAGGCACGCTGCCACACGACTCCGGCGGTCAGTCCATCTGCATCTGAATCATGCAGCGTTACAAGGCGATCGGATTTCGAGCAGGACTGGATAAACTGCTGAAAAGCTTGCTGCGCGGCTTCGAGGGTCGGGGTGGTATTAGGCGTCGCGGTGAGCATAGAGGACGATTCGGGTGATGAGAGATACTTTCACCGTAACGACCTCTGGCGGAATCACGTCTTTCGATCGACGGAAATCGGGGGGATGGATTTTCTATTGATGGCTTTCGTAGGGTTGACCGCTTGCCGCAGGGGGAGTCGCTTTGCCGCCAAACCCAGCCAGAGCCACGATTGTCAGCAGATAGGGGATTGCCTGATACACCTGGGAGGGAATCAACGCCAGGGCGGAATCGGTTGCAGTGAGGCTAGCGGCTCGAATCTGGATTGCAGTTCCGAGTCCAAACAGCAAAGAGGCTCCCAGTGCGCCCACCGGATGCCAGCGACCAAAAATCATGGCGGCTAAAGCGATAAATCCGCGTCCGGCACTCATGCGAAGTGAAAAGGCTCCAACCTGCTCTAGCGTCAGCCATACTCCGGCAAGCCCGGCGATCGCCCCTCCAACGATCGTGCAAATATACCTGACCTGCGGGACATTAATCCCCACCGTATCCGCTGCGCGAGGATGTTCGCCCACTGCCCGCATCCGCAGACCCCACGGTGTGTAAAACAGGACGTAGTAAAGAACGCCCGTTAGCAGAAACATTGTGTAGACCAACGGCTGATGGTTGAATAGCAAATCACCGACGATCGGGAGCTGGCTCAGCAACGGAATCGGCAGCCGTGGAAAGGTTCCAGGAGAGGTGGGCGCACCGGTGGTCATCCAGCGTTGAAACACCCAGCCTGTGACGCCCCACGCCAGCAGGTTAATCACCGTGCCGCTAATGATCTGGTCTGCCTTGAAGCGAATTGAGGTGATGCCGTGCAGACCGCCCAGCAATGCCCCAGAGCCAATTCCAGCGATCGTTCCCAATAGCAAACTCACCAGAACTGCTGCACCGCCAAAAACGCTCTGAAGCGGCTGATACAGGTACATTGCCACTAACTGGGCCACCATTGCCCCGGTGAGCATCATGCCTTCGATCGCAATATTCACGACGCCCGCCCGTTCAGACATAATTCCGGCGAATGCGCCTAAAGCGATCGGCGTTGCGGTAATCAGTGCCAGCTTCAGAAATCCACTCAGGTCGTCCATCTTAGCCCCATCCTCGCGTCAGTCCACCTTCTTTTTCGATCTCGCTTTGCGGCAATCTCAGCCGATAGAGCCAGCGCACGATCGCCGGAGCTGCCACAAATAAGAGAATCACTGCCTGCACAATAAAAATCACTTCTCGCGCTACCGTGCCACCCGATCGCAGCTGCATCAGGTCGCTGCCATTTCGCAATGCGCCAAACAAAATCGCAGAAAGCACCACGCCGATCGGCTGATTCTGCCCTAACAGAGCCACCGGAATTGCATCAAAGCCGTAATCGCTGGAATACAGCACAGGCATCGCGCGATCGACTCCAAGGATCTGCACTGCGCCGCCCAGCCCTGCCAATGCGCCCGATAAAGCAAGACTGAGAACCGTCAAGCGTCCCAGCTTCATGCCTGCATACTTTGCCGCCTCCGGGTTGCTGCCCACCGTGCGAAGCTCATAGCCCAGCGTGGTTTTGCTTAGCAGATACCAGACGCCAAACGCGGTTAGCAGTGCCAGAAATAAACCGATATGGAGGCGATCGTAAAAGCGGGGCAGTTCTGCCGTTGCTAAAATTTCTGGAGTGCGGATGACTGCCGGATTGGGGTCTTTCAGCGGATTCTTGACCAGCCAATCCTGCAAGAAAAATGCAAGGTAGTTGAGCATGATCGTATTGATCACCTCATGGGAGCCAAACCGCGCCTTTAGAAATCCGGGAATTGCGCCCCACAATCCGCCTCCGACTATCCCGGCAATGAGTGCGGCGATCGGGTGAATCAGGGGTGGCAGGGGAATCGCGTATCCCACAAAAACCGCACAGGTCGCGCCAATCAAAAACTGTCCCGGTGCGCCGATGTTAAACACGCCCGTCCGAAAGCCCAGGGCAAGCGCAAGCCCGGTGAACATCAGCGGGATCGCCGCCACCAAGGTATTCGCGAAGGCAAATCGCTTAAACAAGGCTCCATCCAGTAATCCGCCATAGGCCGTCGCAATTTTCGCCCAGTTCCAGTCCAGCGCAAAGCCGATCACGGGAACGGTAATGACGATCGCGGTCAGGATGGCGAGGAGGGGAAGTCCGAATTGGCGGAGGTAGGGTTTGAGGGTAGAGGGCACGGGTGGGAAAGGGGTAGATGAGTGGGGAGATGAGGGTGTTTGAGGGGAGTGAGGAGTGCTGTATTGCCCCCTAAATCCCCCAACTTTGGGGGACTTTGAAACTTAGAATGATTGGCTCGGTTCCCTTGGGTTTATATGCTGAATCTTTTGCTTCGTCAGGAAAGGGTACTGCCGCCCATCAGTTGCCCCACTCGATCGCGAGAAGCCTGCTCGATCGACAAAGTTTCGATAATGCGTCCTTGAAACATCACCGCAACCCGATCGGAGAGGGCAAGCACTTCGTCCAATTCGGAGGAAATCAGCAGGACTGCCATTCCTTGAGATCGAGCTTCGATGATGCGGCAATGAATCAGCTCGATCGCGCCAATATCGACCCCACGGGTGGGCTGACAGGCGATCAGAAATTTGGCGTCGCGGGAGAGTTCCCTTGCCATAATCAGCTTCTGCTGGTTGCCGCCAGAGAGCGAGCCTGCGGGATAGTTGGGGTTGCCGGGGCGGATGTCGAATTCTTCGATCAAGCGGGTGGTTTGGCGGACGATCGCGCCTTCTCGGAGCTGCAATCCCTTGGCGAAAGGAGGTTTGTAGTAGGTGCAGAGGGCGATATTGTCTGCCAGGGAGTAGGATTTGACGATGCCGTTTTTGCCCCGGTCTTCGGGGACGTGCGCCAAGCCGCGATCGATCAGCGTCCGAGGGCTGGCAGTCGTGATCTCCTGACCGAGAAACGTGATCTGACCCGATGCCACCGGACGCAGACCCGCTAAGGCTTCCGAGAGTTCGGTTTGTCCGTTGCCCTGGACTCCGGCAATGCCGAGAATTTCTCCGGCGCGAATCGTGAAGCTGACCTCGTTCACGGCAATGTGCTGGCGGTTGCTTCGCAGTTTCCCGGAGGGGTAATTGTCTAAGACTCGCAAATCGCGCACCGTGACGATCGGTTCTCCGGGCTGAACAGGGGGCTTGTTGACCTGCAAGATCACTTTGCGTCCGACCATCAGTTCGGCCAGCTCTGCCTCGGTTGCCGTTCTCGGATTGACCCTGCCCACCATCTGACCCTGGCGCATCACGGAGATTCGATCGGCGATTGCCAGAGCTTCTTTTAGCTTGTGGGTAATCATGACGATCGACAAGCCCTGCTGAGTCAGCTTTCGCAGCAGATCAAACAGCTCTGCGGTTTCAGCGGGAGTCAAGACGGCAGTGGGTTCGTCCAGAATTAGGATTCTCGCGCCGCGATAGAGTGCCTTGATAATCTCAATCTTTTGCTGAATTCCGACGGGAAGGTCGGCAACCTTGGCGTTGAGATCCAGATTGAGGCTGAGCTGATCTGCCAGATCGCGAATCCGCCGCTCTGGTTTTGCCCGTTCCAGCCTGCCCAACTTGCCCAGCTTCAGCCCGCGAGTTTGCTCCACGCCCAGCACTACGTTTTCCAGCACCGTAAACACGGGAACCAGCATAAAGTGCTGATGCACCATGACAATGCCGTGATGAATTGCATCTCTGGGACTGGCAAGGACGATCGGTTTTCCATCCACCCAGATTTCGCCGCTATCAGGACGCTCTAAGCCGTAGAGCAAGTTCATCAGCGTGGTTTTGCCTGCGCCATTTTCGCCCAACAGCACATGAATTTCGCCCGATCGCGCCATAAAGTTGATTGCATCATTTGCCAGCACCCGACCGTATCGCTTGCTAATCCCTCGCGCTTCCAGAACGGCAGACACGCTATTTTGCTCCTGATAGCTGGGGGTTTGCTTTCAAGGCTGCGGTTGCCTGAGTCACTTTCGTTTTACACTCCTGGGAAATTTTGCTGTCCCAGTCATGGAAGGGAGCCAAGCCGACTCCACCTGTCTCGATCGTTGCTTGCTGAATTCCCGGCTGGATCTGACCCGCAGCAAATTCCTTCACGGCGTTTGCGGTTGCCAGATCAATATTTTTCACGGCACTGGTGATCAGCGCGTCTTTCACTTCTGGGTAAGAGAGATATTGGTCTACGTCTACGCCGATCGCCTTCTTGCCTGCCTCTTTCGCTGCGAGCAGTCCACCGTTGCCCGTGTTGCCGCCCACGCCAAAAACCACGTCCGCACCCTGGCTAATGAAGTTCTGCCCGACCGATTTTCCTGTCGCCGGGTCGCCAAAGTCAGGAATGTACTGGTTATAGGCAACAATATTGGGATTCACCGACTTCGCACCGCTCTGGAAGCCTTGCACAAACCGCACCACAGGCGGAATTTCCATCCCAGAAACCGTGGCAACTTTGCCCGTTTCGCTGACGCAGCCTGCCAATACGCCCGCCAGGTAGCCCGCCTGATCTTCAGCAAACATGAGACTGGTGACGTTTTTCAGGTCGCCCTGATAAGGGTCAGCTCCGCCATTTTCTGGGGCGTAGGCATAGTCGATGATCACAAACTTCACATCGGGATACTTTCTTGCCATCGCCGCCGTCGCGTCGCCCATCTGGAAACCCACTGAAACGATTAGATTCGCACCTTCAGAAATCTGGGTTTCGATGTTCTTTTCAAAATCGCTGTTGCTCGTTGGGCTAACGTAGGAAAATCCCATTCCGGCAGCCTCTGCACCTTCTCTGGCTCCCTTCAGCGTGTATTCGTTAAACGACTTGTCATTTTCGCCGCCTGTGCCTAAAACAACGCCAACCTTTTGCTGAGCGCCTGACTGACCTCCGCTTGCTGTTGAGCCTGCATCCGTTTCCGACTGAGAACCGCAGGCAGTCGCAGTCACCGTCACAGCCGTTAGCGAAATTAGAAACCGGATCAATTGGCGGCGAAACATTCGTTTTTGCATAGATAGTGATGGAGTGGCCATTGAACGACCCTATTTCTTGGATAATATCGTGGGAATTACTGAATCAGGTCAAAAATTGCTGAAACCCATTCGATCGGGTGAATGAGGTGATTTGGTTGCGATCGATTCAGCGAGTAGGATACGTTACGCTGACGCTAACGCATAACTTCCCAACATCGAAACGCTTCACTCCAAAACTGCAAAGCCTCTCAAGCCGTAATCGTCTTTTATTTGAATTCAGCGTCATTTGCTCGATCGGGGAATACTCCTCCACAAAACCCGATTACCCCGAAGGGGGAACAGCTTCGTTTCGCCTCATATCATGCCCTACTACCGCAGAAGCAAAATTGCAGGCGGCACGTATTTTTTTACGCAGGTCACGCATCAAAGACAGCCCTGGCTCTGTAGCGACCTTTCCGGTTCTTTGTTGCGATCGGGCGGTGGATTGGCAGTATTCGAGTTCACCGATTTGTAGCGCAAGGGGTGTACTTGCAGGCTTGGGGCTTGAAGGGGGATGAAATGCCGTGGTTGGAGGGAGGGAATGGGTGAGTTGCAGGGTTCGGGTTAGCGTTACGCGAGTCCCCTGGTAGATGTTCCCTTCGTTGCTCTGTGTGGGTTGTGAAGTTGGGTCATGCCTTATGCTCTCGCTAACGCATCCTACAAGATCAACGATCCTACTGTTGCAGTGTTGCAGCACTATATTCGCCTGCTTTAGACTCGGAGAAATACTAAATATCTGATCACAATGACCTATCGTGACATCATCACCATTGAGCCAGACAAGCGAGGCGGCAAACCCTGTATTCGGCGGATGCGGATCACTGTGTATGATGTCCTGGGCTGGCTGGCGGCGGGAATGTCTCATGCTGAGATTTTGGATGACTTTCCCGAACTGACAGAAACCGATATCAGAGCTTGTTTAGAATTTGCTGCTGATCGTGAACATCGTCTCGTTGCTTCGGTAGGTACGATTTGAAGCTATTGTTTGATCAAAATTTGAGCCGCAAGCTTGTAACTCGGCTGTCAGATATTTTTTCGGATTGCAGTTATGTTCAGCTTCATAAGCTAGCAGAGCAAACCGATACCCAAATATGGGAATTTGCAAGAGCAAACGACTTTTGTATCGTCACTCAGGATGCAGATTTTGCAGAAAGAAGCCGCCTGTATGGTTCACCGCCGAAGGTCGTATGGCTGCGTTGTGGCAATGCGCCAACAAATCAAGTGGAAGCAATTCTCCGCAATGGATCAGAGGCGATCCAGGAACTACTCACGAATTCAAACCTGCATTGCCTAGAGCTGTACTGAATCTAATTCATCCAGTCATTCAAAGGATTCTCGAAGCGATCAAATTGCCGCACTCATATTCCGCTCATAGGCGATCTGAAAAGAAGATTGCACGATCGCGATTATCCTTGACGTTCAGCTAATTCTAGCCAGCGTTCTGTCGCAGAGTCGATCGTCTGACTCAAATGGGCTAGCTTTTCCGTGAGCTGCTGCATCTCTGCATAGTCACTGGGCGGATTACCATAAAGCTGCTTTTCGAGTTCTTCTTTTTCAGTTTCAAGCTGAGGAATCTGCGCTTCTAAAGTTTCGTATTCTCGTTTCTCTTTGAATGACAGTTTGCGAGAAGTTCCGTTTTGCTGCGATCGATCTGCCGATTTCTCCGCCTCTTTCTCAGGTGCATTCACAGATTGTGCGGAACGATTCTTCGTGCTGTTCTCCGCCACATTCACCACAGTATTCTGCTCTTCGTCTTTTTTGAAGTCCAAATAAGTGGTGTAATTGCCCGGATACTGGCGCAGGGTGCCGTCTGGTTCAAAGGCAAAAATGGTGTCTACGGTGCGATCGAGGAAGTAGCGATCGTGAGAAACCACAATCACAGAGCCGTTAAAGTCTTCCAGATATTCTTCTAAAACCGCCAATGTCTGCACGTCCAGATCGTTCGTCGGTTCGTCTAGAATCAGCACATTCGGCGCAGCCATGAGCACCCGCAGCAGGAAGAGCCGTCGCTTTTCGCCGCCCGAAAGTTTATTAATTGGCGCATACTGCTGATTCGGCGGAAACAAAAATCGCTCCAGCATTTGGGAAGCCGTAATGATGCTGCCGTCTGCCGTTTTTACCAGCTCTGCAACGCCTTTGAGATAATCAATCACACGCTGATTTTCGTTGATCGACACATCCTCGGAATGCTGGTCGAAATAGCCAATGTGAATCGTTGTTCCCAGTTCAACTTTGCCCCCATCTGGCTCCAGCCGCCCGGTAATGATGTTCATCAGCGTCGATTTCCCGGCTCCGTTGCTGCCGATGATGCCCACCCGATCTTCG
>NZ_JACJOR010000216.1:0-24939 GCF_014695615.1 Leptolyngbya sp. FACHB-711 | reverse complement strand
TGCTGGAGGCTTTTAAAGGCTGCCTAGATAAGGGAGCTAGAGAAATTGCCTTTGTAGGCAATGCAGGTGAAGAACGTTGCTATCCCCAGAACATAAAACAACCCACTGCATGGGCATAGTCATCTCCATTGCGTTAAGCAAATTCCGCTTCTTCTCGGATTATTCCCGCAATGGGCGGAATTATCTCAACGGTTGAGTTTCGCTACTGCCTCGCAGATGATCTGCCACGATCGCTGACCGTGACCATGACCCGCCGATTGCTGACCGCGATTCATTGAGCGTGAAATTTTTATTGTGAGCGGACTTGGGCTATGTAACACGCCTCTTTTTGGTCGTTCCGCGATCAGCTTGCCTGCTCCGCGAGCGCCGCAGTGCCAAAGGCGATCGAAGGGGCTGGTTTGGTGTGGAATCTACTCTTCAGTGTTACGGATTGAACCGCAGTTTTGGGAGCCGGGGCGGCAGTTTGTTCGCTATCGGGAATTGCTCAAGGTTCAACCAAAGGCGGGAATTGGATGAGCGTTTATCCCCTACTTGTTAGTTGATCGAAGGAAACTGTCAGAACTGGGTACTCAACTTGAGGACAGAAGCCTCAATTGGATAGACTAGCTACTGCCCCCAATCTCCGCCCAGCAAACGGTCTATGAACTGCCCTGATTGTGGCTCAGCTCGTACCACTCGCCTGCAACGCACAACCAACCTGGGCTATAGCCTGTTTCGCTGCAAGGATTGTTACCGCACCTTCAACGAACGGACTGGTACTCCCTTCAACTTCATCGAAGTGCCCACTGATATTGTGTTTCAAGTGCTGCTATGTCGGCTGCGCTACAAGCTGAGCTTTCGTGATATTGCCGAATTCTTCCTGCTACGAGGGTTCGAGTTCACACATGAAACGGTGCGGGATTGGGAAGAACGCTTTGCTCCTATTTTTGCCGAGCAACTGCGAGCCAAACGTAAGGGAAAGGTTAGGAAGGTCTGCTTTGTGGACGAAACGTACATTCGAGTTGGAGGGCGGTGGTGTTACTTATATCGAGGGATCGATGAGGACGGCAATTTAGTCGATGTGAGGTTGAGCGAGACACGAGACATGGCGGCGGCGAAAGCGTTCTTTGCTCAAGCGCATGAGTTGGCAGAACAACCCCCGCAACGAGTCGTGACAGATGACCACCCAAGCTATCCGAGAGCGATCGCAGAAGAACTGGGAGCAGGGGTTGAACACGAGGTCAGGGACTGCAGGGGAAATCCGATTGAGCAGAGCCATCGAGGAATAGAGCAACGCTACTATCCCACATTAGGATTTGGAGGGTTTGAATCAGCGCAGCGATTTTGCCAAGCTTATGATGAAGTGAAGAACTTTATGAGACCACAGCGATGTATGACAGAAGTCGTGTCTCTATCAGAGAGAAAAGAACTGTTTGTGACAAGAGTTAATGAATTACAAGTGATATTCCAAGCTGTTTAATAAGGAACATGGGAAAGGGGATTTATTTCTGAAAAAGAGACGAGATCTGGATACTCAGTTCTGACAATTTCTTTAAGCTTTGGTCATTCAAAATACTGCCTAGCGCCCGAATCGGTGCGCGAGTCGGATCAAGGCTGCGTAGCGGCAACACTGCTCCAATTTTACTCAGAAGTGTTTTTGATGCTGCCGCTAAATCCTCAAGAGGTGACAGCAAAGCTAAAACTTTTCATAGACAATGGCTCTAGCGGTTGGGCTTCCACTAAAAATCAGCATTCTCTTTTGTGTTCTGTGGTACGCCCTTACTTGTAAAAGCTCGAGAAATGCCGTTTTTAGACCCTGAAACTACTTGTGAACGACTACGTGAACAGTGATTCTAGCTTGATACTGAACGCCTGAACCTGTTGACAAGTAAGCTTTTGAAGTCACTGTCACCCCCTGAGCGCTAAATCACCTCCAGCGGACCGCGACAGCATTTCGACACCTAGCATTAGAGCAGCAATTTCATCACGAGTTAAAGTTAGAGGCGGTAACTCAAAATCTTCATCCAACGCGTAACCGACTCCAGGCTCACCGTAGACTGGAATACCGCTTATCAAAAGATCATTGATATATCGGTATATTGTACGCACGGAAACACCAACTCGTTCGGCAAGTTGCTCTGCCGTAATCGGTTGGTGAGATCTGATGAGATTCACTAATTGGAAAAGGCGGTCAGCTTTCCTCATTTTGGATATCGCGTGATCTTAATCTTTGAGCAGCATAACGACCCAAATCAGCAGCGGCAGATAACCTTGAACTTGATACCAGCACCCTTCAACCATCTAATGCGTTTGAATTATTAGACCGTGCTGCATCATCCCCGATCTCTGCCCTCCCCCAGCTGTGATTCTAGTAAGCTTTCGATCTGTCGCAAACGCTCTGCTGTGGAGCCTCTGACTTCCAGAATCATTGGGCGACAGAAGCTGAATAGGTTGAGGTCATCGCCGCGAAGAATATCGACGAGCCACTCATCTACTGCAATCCTGAGTGCTTGATCTTCCGCAGCGAACATGACATTGCTATCCATCCCATCGAGCGGTAAAAACACAATCAAATCCAGAAGCTCGATTCCATCCTTCACTCGATCGAGCGATTGTTCAACCAGTCGTGTCGCCTGATGATCGATGCCGAGGTCGTCGAGAGCAAGCAGGTATGCCATAAAATCGATGGGGCATCGCTCATAGATTACCCTTTCACTGGGCGGGTAACGACGCAATCGGTCCATGTTGAATTCGAGCTGTCGATAAAAGTCGTCGGCAGAAGGGTCTGCTGCAAAGACTTCGCCGTAATCCTCCTGGAGGACGGTGTAAGGTTCAGGCTCGTGGGCAAAGTCAGGGTGAGCAATTAAGAAGTGATCGATGAGCGTGGACTTGCCAGAGCAATGCGTTCCTGAAACTGCAACTCTCATCGGTACAACCTCTGAGTCTCTTTTCGGTGATAGCCACAAGTACCCGTCCCGTCAGTCTATCACCCAGGATCACCCGACCCGCGCAAGCTCACCCCGAAGATCGGCGTACGACGGCCGCGCGGTGTAGCAGAGACGTTCCCTGTCCTCATGATTGCAACGCACTGCGTTCAGCAGAACAACTCAAGCACTGCATTGTCCTGATAGTGTGCAGTGCCCCTGCCATCAAGGGAGATTAGCTCTTGCCTTTACCGCGCCGCTTCCTTTCCTTGTCTTCGGACTCACGGAGTGCCACTCGTGCTGAGTGTATGCCTGCCCAGAATCCCAAGAGAGTGCCTGGCAAGATCTTCCATGAGAGACCCAGCCCAACGAATGCGAGCTGCGGGCGGGGCGAGAAGAGGACAAGAATAAAGAGCCCAACGATGAATGCCACACTGATGAACGAGAATAAGAACGAGACCGTTGCCAAGAAGTACTTCATCGTTTCCTCCCACTCCGCCTTCGATCGCCGAACGTTCCGCTTCACCCGCTGGCAGCAATCTTTGGCTCTAACTAATAACCTTAATTCGGTCGTGTTCAAGCGGATTGTTATATCGTCTTACCGCCAAAGCTACCCCTTAATGTCAAGTTGCTAACTGCATATGCAACAGAGGAAGAGGCCTACCTGAGCTATCCAATTCCGAACGCCCCTCTACTTTAAACCCCATTCGCTGATAAAACCCTACTGCTTGTTGATTCTGCTCGTTCACATCAACCTTTGTGGAACCAAGTGCCCTGATAGCATGTTCCAGCAGTCGTCGCCCGATGCCTTGCCCTCGCCACTGAGGATGAATGAAAAGCATTTCAACTTTGTCTTCCACTACACCGATAAAGCCAACAACCTGACCTTTCTCATCGCGCACACTGGCTAGTTCTGTTATATGGGAAAGCGCATCATATACTAGTGGCTTGAAGAAGTGAATGTCAGTTTCTGCTAAGAACAAGTGAGTTGCACGGACAGAGGCTTCCCACACTTGGACTACACGCAGAAAATCTTCTGAATTGACTGGGTGAATCCCTTCTTGTAATCTCATATCATCCTTAACATTCCTTCTGATTGAGAACGCTCAACTGGTCGATATAACAGTTTATAATGCAGACTTTATCTGTATATCTCCCCATATCGGGTAAATCAACAGCTTCCCTGCTGTATATTTTCCTAAAACTGGTAGATCAACAGCAGCCTTGCTGTATGTCTCCCCTAAGGGGCTGGATATACAGCAGGATTCTGGGTATCCGCTTAAGTCATCCCGCCTGCGGCTGCAATTGACCCTGTAATTAATGACACAAAGCTCAAGGCTGTAGAGATGCAGAAGCAGTTCCCATTGCTTGACTTCCCAACCCTTCAACGGAAGGATGCAGGTTGCAACTTCGAGCATTTGTACTATAATTTCGGTGAAGAATTCCTGGAAGTCCCATGAATAAAGGCGAACTGGTTGATAAGATTGCGGAAAAAGCAAACGTGACCAAGCGGGAAGCAGAGGCGATGCTGAATGCGCTGACTGAATCGATTATGGAAGCTGTCGCAGATGGAGAGAAAGTGACGCTCGTTGGCTTTGGCACATTTGAGGCGCGGCAGCGCCAGGAGCGCGAAGGACGTAATCCCAAAACTGGTGAAGCGATGACCATCCCGGCAAGCACCGTCCCTGCCTTTTCCGCAGGCAAACTCTTCAAAGAAACAGTCGCAGGTTAACCCGCAAAACAGTCTTGGGCACAAGAACACAATCCCCCGATCGAATTCTGGTCGGGTTTCTTGTCTGAGTCGCTAGATGAGCCAGTGCCTTTTGAACGTGCAACTGTAACAATCGCCCTATCGCTAGGTAGAAAGGAATTACGGTTGCCAGCACCTAATCTGAGAGGCAATGCTTTGTTCAAACAGCGCTACCTTGTATCCTCTCTGTTCATCCATCTCTTAGACGTTGGTGCTCTCAACTCAATGGATTGAGGGCTTTTTATTGGCTCAGCTTGTTGAAAGGCTGACATTCAAAAATCATCAGTCCAATCATGAACCAATCAGCACTTACCGGCAAACTCTAAGCTTCGCTGGGTTCAGCCGCAAGTGCAATCGCCTCATCCAGCTTTTTGCCAATGTAGGTACTGGTCATTTTCTTGCCCTTCCAGTGGTAGGCGTACCAATAGGGACCATGCAGTTGCCCTCTAGCACACTTGCACTTCTTCTTGCCGCATTTCACGCCTTCTAGTCGATAGAGCGTCGTGCCGCTTTGAAGGGTTTGAACGACCTCTCTGCCCTTCTTGACCGGGACTTGTGCGGCGACTGCCTGCTGCTTTTCTTCCTTAATGGTTGCCTTCAGCCAGCCTAAAAGGATCTCTTTGTCTTTGAGGCTGAGCTTGAGAATTTGCTGCTGGAGTTCTTCCCTGGGAGAGAGCGTTTCTTGAAGATTGGGTGTCGCCATTGCATCTTATGTAGTTTTTACAAGACATTGCTAGCTGTATTGGTTATACTCAAATCCTACATAAGAACATTGATTCTGGGTTGTAGCGATGCAACAGTCCTCACTGGTCTCCTCACCTGCTCGACGGGTAGTCGCTCGGTTACGGTCCGAAGGTTGGGTCGATTGTCCCGATTTAAGCTTTCCTGCTTTGTGGCAATATTCTGACCGCACTAGTCTGCGATCGGTTGTTGTGCAGCAGCTTCAGCAGGTAGGGCAGTGGATGTGGGAACGGGATTTGCAAGTGGCAATGCTGGTGTTCTCGATTCCAGCGCACGAGTTTCAGATCCACCCGTACCTGAAGGAAGTGCTGAAGCAATTGGAGTGGGAAGGAATTATCGAGATTGGGTTGATTGAGCCAGCAGGTGGACAGGAGCGCCAGACGGGACGCGCTGTTTTGCTGAGAGCGATTGATGCGGCTTGAAGGTGATGATGGATAGGAGGGGCAATAGATGGATCGAACTGAGTTTTTGTATCCCCGCAGCCGTTATCGGAGTGAGGTGAAGCCAGAGCAGTTAGTGTTCAATGCCAACCTTCAAGAGTTTGCTCAGCGTGTAGGGTATATTGCCAACCTGGAGACGGCAGGGAAGCTGTCGCCGGAGGAGGCGTATGAGCAGATTGAGGGGCTGTGGCAGCAGTTGCAGCGCAGCAAGCAGGGGTTGGGGATTGGGACATCTGCTTGAGGAATGACGGGTTTAGCAGCAAGCGCGATCGCTGTTATTCGAGCCTGAGCATTGCCTCGATCGGTTCTGGGAAATTGGGTGCTGGAAGCTTAGACTTTTTCCCAGAACTGCAAACAGGAGGAAGGGGCTGTTCTGGGTATGAGAACAGGGAACCCTATGAATACCCTGCTTAAACTGTGGCTGGATGAATGACTCTATTTGAGCGATCAGTATTGATTTCAGCTTGATTAGGTAGGAGCCTCACGCCTAGCTGCTAAGGAAGGGTAGGGAACGTCACGTTATATTTCAGTTCCGTTGCTGGGATTCAGAAGTTAGAAACTTAGTGAGAACCCGCAATCGTCTTGTTTAGAGGCAAGCTCAAAGCTTGAAGTTTTGGACAAGGCAATCTGTTGATAGACCCAATGATTTGAGTCATAGAGATAATAGAGCTGCCCATGCTGAACTCTCCTTTGTTGCGATCGCCCTATGTCTCAAGCTTTTACCCGTCGAACGTTTTTGGGTTTAACTTTGGCCGTTTGTGGCTCAAAACTTCTTGCATCCTGCACCAACTCAACATCTTTTCAACGCTTAACAGTGGAAGCAAACAAGCGGTTTTTGTTGAACGTAGATGGGCAACCGTTCTTCTATCTGGGGGATACGGCTTGGGAATTGTTTCATCGCCTTAATCGAGAGGAAGCGGTTCTTTATTTGCAGGATCGTGCCAGTAAAGGGTTTACTGTCATTCAGGCAGTGGTGCTAGCAGAATTAGACGGATTGGGACAATCCAATCCCTATGGTGATGTGCCCCTGAGTCAGAACGATCCAACTCGACCCAATGAAGCCTATTTTCGTCATGTTGATTTTGTTGTTGACGAAGCAGAAAAACGCGGCTTATTTATCGGTATGCTGCCGACTTGGGGCGACAAGTGGAATAAAAAGTGGGGAGTTGGACCAGAAATTTTTACTCCTGAGAATGCTGCCATCTTCGGTGAATATTTAGGCAACCGCTATAAAAACAAACCAATCATTTGGATTTTGGGGGGCGATCGCAGTCCTGAAAATGAAACTCATCTTAATATTATTCGATCAATGGCAAGGGGCTTAAAACGAGGAGATGGGGACAACCATCTAATCACCTTTCATCCTCAAGGTGGCAATAACTCAGCAGCATGGTTCCACAACGAGGATTGGTTAGACTTTAATATGTTCCAGTCTGGTCACAGTGAACCCAATATTGCCAACTACGAAACGACGACTGCCAACTATACGCTAACTCCTATCAAGCCCACCCTGGATGGAGAACCCTGTTATGAAGACCATCCGATTGCCTGGAAGCCGGAAAATGGTTGGTTTGATGAGTTTGATGTTAGAAAAGCCGCGTATTGGTCAATGTTGGCAGGGGCGTGTGGTCACACCTATGGCAACCACAACATTTGGCAAATGTGGCAACCTGGTCGTGGACCGATATCTTCTGCAAGAACTCCCTGGCGAGGAGCACTTCAACATCCGGGTGCAACTCAGATGGGCTATTTGCGGCAGCTATTTGAGTCTAGACCATTTACTAAACTGGTACCTGATCAATCCTTATTGATGAGCGATGCAGGGGAGGGGGGCAATCGCATTCAAGCCGCTAGAGCAGAGGATGGCAGCTTTGCATTTATCTATACGCCAACTGGAATGCCAATTACTGTAAACCTGGAGAAGATAAGAGGGAACACCGTTAGTGCCTATTGGTATGACCCTAGACAGGGAACAAGGAGGGCGATTGGTCAACTGCAAATTGCAAACTCACAAGAATTTACTCCCCCAAGTCGTGGACGAGGAAATGATTGGATATTGGGTTTAGATAGCGATACGTGATTCTAGTAGATACTTTGCCTTTGATCAATTGCCAGCGCTTGCGGCTGCTCCAGCTTTGGTATATGTCGTCGGAAGGGTAAGAATTTGACCTCAATCGTGGGTTGTGCTGGTTCCGGCTCCGGTGCGGGCGAAGCTGGAGCGATCGGAGCCTAACAGTAAGATGCACGTTTCAGACTCGATCGCTTTACTATACTCTGGGTAATGAATTGCTGAAATATCGATGAACAAAGGTGAACTGGTAGATAAGATCGCTGAAAAAGCAGACGTTAGTAAGAAGGAAGCTGATGCCATTCTGACAGCTGCGATCGAATCTATTATGGAAGCGGTTTCTTCCGGTGGAAAAGTAACGCTGGTGGGCTTTGGTACATTTGAGCCACGCCAGCAGCAGGAACGAGAAGGACGCAATCCCAAGACTGGGGAAGTGATGACGATTCCTGCCAGCAAGGTTCCGGCATTCTCGGCTGGCAAACTGTTCAAGGACAAAGTTTCAGAATAAGAACCCTCTTAGGCATAAATGCAGCAGTAGCCTCAGCCGATCGCTTAAGTTAGGGCGATTGGCGTTTTGCATTCTTGTGCGTAGCTACTGCAGGAGCAAGTCAAACATTTCCAGGATTGTGGTTAGCTGTACCAGCCCTGTTAAGTAATCAAATGGCACAGGTGCTGGAGACGCTCCAAATGGGTTTGCAGTCACCGGGGCATGCGGCATTTGTGGGACAGTTAGGGAAACGAGGGTAGAGCATATTTCAACCCCATCCTCGATCGGTTCTGGGAATGTTGTTGCTCTAGGTGCAGATCTTTGCCCAGAACTGGCATGAGAATTATGGTTAAGCTGAGAAAGTAAGGACAGTAGTTTATTCAGAACCCAGTGATAATGGCAGTTGCGACAGAACCCCTAAGAGGCAAAGCTCTTTTAAGCAAATTAAAGGAAATTCCGACACTCTCCAAGTCAGAGAAGGCAAAAGCCTGTGGCTATGTCACGAGAACGAAAGACAGGGAAAGGGCGAATTTATCAGAATTCATTGAAGCTATTCTGGAAGCCCAAGGCTTAGCCGTTGAGCCAGAACAGGCAGGGGGGAGGGGTAGAACTCCAACGTATCGTGTTTCTGTTCATACCAATGGGCAAATTGTGATTGGGAAAGCCTATACCGAGATGATGGGACTCAGGTCAGGGGATGAGTTTGAAATTAAGCTCGGCTATAAGCACATTAAACTGGTGCTGGTTCAACCTGCTGGCGGCTCGAGCAATGATGAGGAGTAATCTCTGAGGTGACTGCTAAGCCGCATCAAACGATGCCGCTGAACATCACCTTCTGCCACCATGAGCTACATTAGCTACATTAATTTATTGCTCCGGCTAGCTTGCACTGAAGCAAACCTCCCTCCTCGACCCTGTTCTCCCACTTATAGAAAAAGTAACCCCTGACGAAGGGCGATCGGGATAAGGGTTAAGCAAACAAAGCCAATCACTCCAACAGCACCTTGAGCGGCACAGCACAGAAGATAGCTGAACAGCTCAATACGAGAGGTAGTCTCAGTCGAATTGGCATCGATCGCAGCCAACGAAGCGGTAGCAGACAGCTTTTCTATCTCAGTTGTAAAACTCATAGATAAAAATCAATAAATGCCTTCTCTAGCATCAACATAAATGAGCCACAAGTAAAGGCATAAGGAATGAGCATCTGCAATGAATTCTATTACCGATCGCTATGGACTGCCTCATCGACAATGGCTCCAACACGATCAAAGTCCCGATGCCGGCTCAATTAGTCCGTATTGATATTCAATAAATTGGGTCAGAAATAGCCTACGCCAGCACAATCCATCCTCCGCTATCGCATCAGGGTGATGGTGATTGCCTGTTTTGTCACCCTTCTCGGACTGCTTTCACGCTCTTCGCTCCTGTCATCAACCTCGTTTCTGGGGCAGTATAGTGGTGATACTTTGTGGGCACTGCTGGTGTACCTGCTTGTACGCTGGCTTCTGCCTCAGCAATCAATATTGCGATCGGCGATCAGTACGGGTCTATTCGCGCTGGGAATTGAGGTGAGCCAACTCTATCATGCGACATGGATTGATGCAATTCGCCACACCCAGTTCGGAGGTTTAATTCTTGGCTTTGGATTTCTGTGGAGTGATTTGATCTGTTATGCGGTAGGAATTAGCATTGGTGTTTGTTTGGAGCGAGTGCTCCTGCAAAAACGATTTCAAAGGTAAGGGCGGTCGCTTTCATGCGAGTCCGATGGAGCAGACTAATATCTAGATGACTTTGAAGGAAAGGCGATCGGGGCGTGAGTTCAATTGGGTGATATGAACAAAATGCAGCTTCGGTCATCCCAGCCTATGAAAGCTTGCAAGCTGAGGAAATTTACCGTTGGCTGTTTGGACTAATACCCGATTGCCTCACTAAGGAAAGTGCTTCGTATTAGCATTTATGAGGTGGCAAGGAAAGAATCGATCGCTTCTAGAATAAAGGGAGGCGAATCGAGGTCAGCGATATGCCCTCTCACTTTCCGGGCATTAACCCCTACATCGAGAATCCGGAGTTTTGGTCTAAGGGGTTCTGTTGTAAAAACTTCTATAGCTTTACGGAAAAACGTTCGGACAATGTTTGAAGGCAGCATCGACACAAACGCGAAAACTGTCAAACTCGTCCCAGCGTTGGCGCATCCAATTCTTGAGCACGAACCACCAGCGCTCGATCTTGTTCAAGTCCGGCGAGTAGGGCGGCAGATACCAGAGTTCACAACCTGCCTCAGCCACCATTTCCGTAATCACTTGCGAATGATGGAAACTGGCATTGTCAATCACAATGACATCGCCAGGCTGCAATTGTGGAATTAAGCCTTGCTCCAACCACTGCTCGAACAAGTCGCGATTACAAGCACCTGCATAAGTCATGGGTGCAAACAACTTGTCTAATTTAAGGGCAGCAATCCAACTGACACGCTCGGTGCGTTTGCCGGACTTCAGTGCAGGAAAGCGTTGTCCGACTGGGCAGTAGCCGTAGAGGTAGTCGTCTCGATTATCGACCCCTGCCTCATCGACATACACGATTTGCTCAGGCAACTTTGTCGCCAATCGTTCTACAAAAGCTTGCCGCTTATCTTCATCGCGCTCTCGGTAGCCGTAGGTCTTTTTTTTCGACTCACGCCAATCTTCTTCAAGGCATCACTGATATTTTGCTGCGTCACATTATCACCCCATAACTTTGCCATCTGGGCTTGCGTCTTATTGCCATGCTGTTTTATGAATGCACGAAAGCGCTTCCAGTCGGTGATTTTGTGCCGATTGCCCTGCTGATAGCCAGTAATGGCGCGACAATATCCAGTTTGCTCTTCCCGTTCTAGCCACCCATATAGGGTGCTGCGGCTAATGTTAAACATTCGACACACTGCAGTCTTGCCCTCACCTCGTTTGACCGCATCAACTGCTTTGCGCCGCAGGTCATCACTGTAGGGGGAAGGCATCGGCACTCCTAGACGCTTGTTTCTCGCTAGCTTAGCGTTCTCACCTGATCTCGTAAAGCTATACCTGGCGTTCGCCTACGACCAGCGCAGTGGTGAGAACTGGACGATTGTGAGCGATGAGCCGACAAACTTGCAAACCTTTGCTCAATACCGACTCCGGTTTTGTGTGGAGGAATCATTTTTGGATTTGAAGTCCAACGGCTTTAATCTCGAAGCCTCCAGGTTGCGGGACAAGTTTGCCCTTTCCCAGTTATGCGGGGTGATTGCTTTAACAATGCTGTTTCTGGTACTTCAGGGAGTGCAGGTTGTCGTTTCAGGTAAGCGTCGCCAAGTCGATGCTCACTGGAATCGAGGGATGAGTTATCTCAAACTTGGTTGGAATTGGATTCGCCTTGCCATCACTCACCATTGCAAGATTGATGTTCATCCGTTTCTATCGTCTGCACTAGACCCGCAACCTGCTATTGCATCCAAGCGACAATACGATGATGGTTTTAAGCGTGAATTCACCATCCTCAGCCGCATCCCAGCCTCTTAGTTTTGTCAGTCAAGCAGACTGGCACACTGTAAATCGTCATTTTGCCAAAAAAGTATTAGGACAGTGAGAGGGCTGTAACCAAAGGAAAAGCTGAGGGTAGAACGTTGCTGGGCTTCAAGGCGATCGCTCAGCAGACTGAGTGAGGCAAGCAACCACTTGAATCAATCGCTCTGGTTCGATTGGTTTCGAGAGATGCTGTTGAAATCCAGCTTGCAGGGCTTGTTGCTGGTTGAAGTCGCCTGCGTAAGCAGTGAGTGCAATCGCCCGAACTTGTCCGCCTTGCTCTGGTGGCAGTGCTCTCACCTGTTGCAACAGCATATAGCCATCCCTATCTGGCATCCCAATGTCACTCAGCAGCACTGTTGGCTTAGCTTGAATGAGCATGGTTAGTGCTTCATTAGCGGTCGTTGCGGTGAGTACGGTTGCGCCCGCTTGCTCCAACACAAACGCCACAAACTCTCGTGAATCTGCTTCATCATCGACGACCAAGACCTGAATCCCATTCAAGTCAGAAGATGGCTCTGACGATCGACTATCGTGATCAGGGATCGCCTGGACAGGCATGAATGGCAACCTGGCGGTAAAGGTTGCACCCTTCCCTACCCCTGCGCTTTCGACTGCGACCGTGCCACCGTGCAATTCGACTAAGTGCCGCACGATCGCGAGTCCTAATCCCAGTCCCCCAAACTTTCGCGTTGTGGTAGCGTCGGCTTGGCGGAAGTATTCAAACACATAGGGCAGAAAGTCAGGCGCAATTCCCTGTCCAGTATCGCTAACCGTAATGTGAGCGTATGAATCTGAGCCTTCCAACCGAATACTGATTTGTCCTCCTTTGGGCGTGAACTTGACCGCATTAGAGAGCAGATTCCAAATCACTTGCTGCAACCGAGTAGAATCTCCGGAGATCAGACCCACCTCTGGTTCAAGGCTAGCCTCTACTTTGATTAATTTGGCTTCTGCTGCCAGCCGTACCGTTTCCATCGCGGCTTGGATCAGAGGGGCCAGATTGATCGGACTGATGTTCAGGTTGAGCTTGCCTTGGAGAATCCGGGAGACATCTAGCAGATCTTCAATCAATTCCGATTGAAGTTGGGCGTTGCGTTCGATTGTCTGCAATGCCTGCTGGGTTTTGGCTGCGTCTAGCTTGCCGTTCTGCAAGAGTTTTGCCCAACCCAAAATCGGATTGAGGGGCGAGCGCAATTCATGGGAGAGCACTGCCAAAAACTCATCTTTGATCCGATTGGCGCGATCGGCTTCGGCGCGGGCGGCTTGCTCACGAGCCAAGAGCTGTTCCCGTTCGCTGGCAGTCTGTCGTTGTTCAATCAGGTCAGCGGCTTGGCGAGCGAGTAAATCAAGAAACTGCAACTCGCGATCGTTGGGTGGGTGCTGTTCATGCCAATGGGTTGAAACCATGCCGATCGGTCTGCCTGCACGGGTGGTCAACGGCGTGGACTGCCCAGAGAGATACCCAGCCTCTACATGCATTCGCATTGAACCATCGGGATCTTCGCTCTCAAGCACATTGAAGTCAACGAAGCTGCGATCGCCGTTCCTAAGGGACATGCCGCAAGGTGTGTTAGAACTTGCATCCATACGATAGAAATGCTCGTTCATTGTTTGCTCAAACCCTTGCGTGGCGAGCAATACCAGCTCTTGCGTTGCTGCGTCAAAGATTTGCACTGTGCCGGCATCTGCCCGTGTGAGCGCGATCGCCGTAGACAGAATCTCTTGATACAGGGTTTGGATATCGCCTTCAATCACAAGCCTTGCCCCCAGTTCGCGGAGTCGCTGGGTATCTTGAAGGTCTGCTGCAACAATTGCTTCAGCGCGGGCACGTTCAACTGCTGCCCAGGTGCGTTCGGCAACTTCTTCTGCTAAAGCCACTTCATCTTCTGTCCAAGCGCGCGGTTCAGTGGTATGAACTGCCAGACCCGCAACAAACTCGCCGTCCTTGATTAGTGGGATGCCGATGTAGGCACCAATCTGGATGGCAGCGTAAGTGGATCGCTGATCTGAGGACAGGTTGGCGTCGGTTTCTACATCGGGCACGGATACGGTATGACCCGCACAGTACTCTGCGAGCAGCTTGGGACCGAACGAATCAATAGGGTAACCACCCACGAGTGCAGCGGCACCGTTAACGTAATCGCGCTCAACCACGTAATCCGTGCCGCGAACCTCGAAGTATGCCACGCGGTTTGCATTAAGATATTCGCCCAGCACACAGGTCGCAGTTGCTTGAACCTCTATCGGGTCAGCCAGGGGGCGAAGTGCGTCGGCGAGAGAGACGCGAAAAGCATCTAATTCAGCGGCACGGTGCAACCTCTCTTCTGCTTGTTTGCGATCGGTGATGTCATTGAAGAGAAGCGCGACCTTATGCTCATGCGGTTCGCCAATGCGGAAGGCGTTCGCGTCAAACCAGCGACCCATTACACGGGAATAATCAGTGAACCGAAGTGATTCACCCGTCATAGCGACTCTGCCGTAAAGGTCAATCCAGAACGGCTCAATGTCTGGCACAAGTTCGTGAATGGTTCTGCCGAGGGCATGCTTAAGCCCAGTTTGCTGCTCGAAAGCGGGGTTAACCTCGATAAAGCGGTAGTCAATGGGCTTTTGCTCTTCATCGAAGGTTAACTGCAAGATGCAAAAGCCTTCGTCCATCGACTCGAACAGCGATCGATATTTTGCTTCCGATTTGCGCAGGGCAGCTTCTACCTGTTTGCGCTCAGTGATATCTAGCACGACTGCCACGACCGACTGCGGCTTCCCGGTGCGATCGCGGATTAGGGAGACATAGTTGTTGACCCAGACGATCGAGCCATCCTTGCGGATGTAGCGTTTCTCGATCTCAAACGGTGTTCCTTCAGTCACCATGCGATTGTAGAGTTCGACATTACCTGGCAAATCATCTGGATGGGTAATGTCAGTCATTCGCAGCTGACTTAGTTCGGCGGCAGAATAACCCGTGATATCACAATATTTCTGATTCACGATCGTCAGTTTGCCACCAATCTCGCTATACGCCACGCCCGTCACTGCCTGGTTGACAATCGCTCGATACCGCTCCTCCGAGTGCCGCAAGTTCTCCTCTGCCTGTTTGCGATCGCTCAGATCAACAGTGACTGCCAGCACGGTGCGTGGGTGTCCCTGCTCATCATCAAGGCGCGTGAGATTGCTGTTAGCCCAGACGATTGTTCCATCCGAGCGCAGGTAGCGCTTATCGAACGAGACTGGCTTACCCGTCTCAACCACTTGTTGAAAGGCCTTTAAACTTTTGAGCACATCTTCAGGATGCGTGACATCGGGTATGCTTACCGCTAATATTTCCTCCCGCGATTGCCCCAAGATCCGGCATAGCTTATCGTTAACGCGCTGAAAATATCCATCTAGCGAGATCTCAGAAAGCCCCACCGCTGCTTGTGAAAAGATCGCAGATAGCTGCTCCTCACTCTCCTGCAAGCGCTCCTCCGCCTGTTTGCGTTTGTCTTCGCTCTGCTTGCGTGCGGTAATGTCTCGCGAAATGCACAGCAGTCGTTCAACTTGCCCCGCTGCTCCTCGAATGGGGCTTACCTTGCTATCCCACCATCTAGGTTCACCGCTCAACGTCGGACGATAGCCTTCAAAGGTGCAAACTTCGCCTGTCCTGGCTTTGACGATCGCCTCAATTGCCACTTGCTGATCTGCTCCCTGCCAAAATTCTGCCCAAGACGTGTTGAGAAAGGGCGTGATATCCTTGATGCCCAGCAACGCTTGTCCTGCCGGGCTCATCAGCAGAATTCGCCCCTCTAAGTCCAACACCTTGATGCAGTCATCGCTACTGGCGAGAATCTGCTGATTAAACTCCTCGCTTTGTTGCAACGCTATGGCCGATGCCTGCTGCAACTGCTGCAGACTATGCAGCGCAGAAGCGGTAAAGCCACCCAGGCTCATCATCAGCCGCTGATCCTCGGCATCAAAACGCCGCTCCTCGTGATGCGACACAATCCAAAGCGTGCCCAGTGCCCCATCGTTGACGCACAGTGGAATGAGCAATCCTTCCACAACCGAGAACTGCGGGTGATACAAGTAGGTGAAAAACCGCTCAGGATAGCTGTATAGCTGGGGCTCGTTACAAGCAAGAGTTGTGCCACAAGGACTAAAGTTTCCAGGAGTCGTGCTCTGCTCTAACGCCTCTAGCGCACCCGCGATCGCCACCCACCGGAAAACTGAGGTGCCATCTGGCGCGGTTTCGAGTAAGCTAACCCCTACCGTATCAGCTCGACAAAGATCGAGTGCCAAGCGAACAAGCGTTTTCAGCAAGGACTGTGGCTCGTCCATCAGGTGTTGAGCAAGGGTGCGAAGCGCTTGGCTTTCCGCTGCAAAATCAGGCTCTCGTGCAGGGCGGCTGGCCAGTACCCCTGTCATGAGGACATCCACTTCAGTGATTTCCCGAGAACTTGGGGTAGAATCTCTGCCTGCAAGACCAGAGCGGTGGAGGCTATCGGTCATCGGCTCTGTGTCCTCGCTCTGAGAAGTATTTGACGAGCAAATCTTTGCCACTATCGCCCATCTGATGCAGCAAGTGCTCAATCTGCTTCAACACGATCGGTAAGGGCTTGGTTCGTCCATTCTCCCAACGATTGACGCTTTGGAATGAAACTCCTAACCTCACAGCAAACTTGGCTTGCGAGAGTGCTAGGCGTTGTCGCGTTTCCCGCACCAGATCTGCTAGCTCTGTTTGACCGATCGTGGGCATAGAGTACGAATATTAAATTGCCTTTCTACTAATACCACATGGTATATCGATCATTCTCTCTCCTATGGGGCAGGGAATACGGTTGTGTCGCAAATACTTTTTAGTGACAAACGGAGTATCTCGTTTGCGTTTCGTTAAGCGCTAATTCTGAAGAGTGCTTCAATCAATTTTACTTGAGACACACTGTCCCCTTTGCTGATTCCCTTGACTTGTCCTTTGCGAATCAGACTCATTGCTTCAATTCCGTTTAAGGTTCGTCCTGCCGTGTTAAATGAGTCGAATCCCATCCTTAGTTAGGTCAATCGCTTGATGTTGCGGTGAGGCTGCTCAATGATATTATTCAGGTACTTGCTCTGCCGTAATTCCGTCTTTGCTGTGAGCGTTTCATCGCCTTTCAAGGCTTCGACTGCTCCTGGGTAGGCAGCGTTCTTGTCCACCGTAATTACTCGCGGCGTTTGAGGATGAGTCGCCTTGAGAACTTTGCGGAAAAATCTTGTGGCTACCTTGCCATCCCGCGATCGCAATTTAGGGTGAGGCTAGAGAAAATTGAGCTTCCCCACCTTATCATTTGTGCGACACAACACACTGGAGGGCAGGGGGAGAGTATAGTCCTGCTTACCTTACCATTCGCTGTTTTTTGCGTCACAGCCCGCTATAACGACTACGACTATAATTCGGCTGAAGAGCATAAAAGAGGAGTACCTCACGACACGGAGCACTCCTCTTATTATTGAATGGATTATGCGATCGCCAAACTGTTCAAATTACCGCTGTAACCTGTAATTTCGACAATGGCATCTGCTGTGGCAGAAAATCCATCTATATTGTCATTCAACGCTACAAAGGTGCGCGTATTTCCTCCAGTACCAGAGGTAAAGACGGCAGCGTCATTCGCTTTAAAGGTGCCAGCCGTTAATACAGCCGCAATTCCCGTTTCTGTTAAGCTGCTGACTGCACCTAACTTAACGACATTAGCAGCACTGACCACATTAGGACCGTCGATGATGTCTGTTCCAATTTGCAAGTCAGTAATGCGATCGAACGCACCGAGCAGTGAGTCACTGAGGTTGGTATAGCGGAACGTATCAGTACCGTTACCGCCCGTAAGCTGGTCGGCTCCAGCCCCACCGATCAGGCTATCATCGCCATTTCCACCGAGGAGTGTATCATCTCCAGTTCCACCCATCAGCGTGTCAGTTCCGTTGCCACCATCCAGGTAATCTGGACCATTATTGCCCATGAGCGTGTTGGCTCCATTGCCACCTAATTGTCGGGTTCCAATCAACAGATTGACGCTGCCTGTTGTGGTGCCCCCCTTACCGTCACTGAGGCTGTAGGTAAAGCTGCCCGTGCCACCACTTGTGGGACTAAAGGTGACAAAATCATCAGCAAAATTTGCAGGAGTACCGTTGTTGTTTAAGCTTACGGTACCACTGATCGCATTATTCACTCCAGTAATGGTCAAGACATTTCCTTGATCAACATCACTATCGTTAGCGAGAAGATCAGCAACGGAAATGGTTCGTGGGGTGTCCTGAGCCGCTGTAAAGAAATCTGCTCCAGCAACGGGTGCTTCGTTGACATCCGTGAGACTCAGGGTGAAGTTGGTGCTGGCGTCGGGCGTATTACCTACAGTTGCATCATCAACGTTGACGGTTACAGCATAGCTAGCTTTTGCTTCAAAATCGAGGGATGTATCCGCTTTCAGGTACAGCGCACTGCCATCCATTTCAAAGAAACTAGCATCGGTTCCGCTGAGGCTCAGGGCATTCGTGCCAACCTCATCATCAGTAATGCCAATATCTGCTACCTTGATGCGGCTGGTAGTGCTGGTATTCTCAACTAAAGTCGTAATCGTGTTGGTGAATATAACGGCTGTTGGTGCCTGGTTAGGAACTGCCAGATTAAACCGTGCTAGCACTGGATCATGGTCGCTCACCTGGTCGGCAAACTCAGAGTTAATGTGAACCACATCAAACCCGTCTAAACGGTTCAACAGGTTGTTGCTGACTAGAATGTGATCGAGGGTCTGAGCATTTCCTTCAAAGTTATAGGTATAACGCTCGTTCGCTGGCAGGGTTTCTGCCAGAGTATTGAGTCCAGCACTTTCTAAAATTGAGAGTGGGTTTGAGAATTCAAAATCGTTCAAATCGCCTGCAACGACAACATTGGCGTTAGGATTGATTGCTAGAATGCTTTGAACAAAGTTCTTAACAAGGGTAGCTTGCTGGTTACGCTGCACTTCGGAGTTGAGGGTTGGCGGTTGATTGGGACCAAACAGTGGTTGATCGCCCCCCTTCGAGTTGAAGTGGTTGCCAATCACATAAACGGTTTGCCCATTAAAGAGAAATTCACCCACCAACGGCTTCCGGCTTGCGTTAAAGGCAGAATTGGTGGGGTCAATTAATCCAGGGCTAGCAGACAAATCAGGAATACCATCACTGCCGATGTCCGTAACGGTTATGTTGGATGTAGAAGTACCACCGGGGCGATCGACAAAGCTAACTCGATTGGGATTGAACAGGAAACCAACCCGAATATTGCCACCAGGTTCTCCTCCATTGGTGTCGTCTACTGGATTGACTTGACGGTACTCATAACGAGGACCCCCAGCAGCGACGATCGCGTTAATCAATGTTTGGTAGGTCAGACTGGCATCTACCACACTGTCATTGGTGGGACCATTATTATCCTGAACTTCTTCCAGGTTGATAATGTCAGGCGATTGTAAATTATTCACAACCGCGGTTGCCAAGGCATTGAACTTGCCAGCACCATCACCGGGGTCAAGGTTCTCGACATTAAAGGTTGCAACCGTGAGTTGATTTGCAGTGCCCGTCAAGTTAGTCACTTCTCTTTGCAGAGATGAGGCTTGTACGACAGTAGGTGCCGTTGATACCAGGACTTCGTAATTGTTGAAGTCGTAATTAACCACCCCAGTAATCGTACTCAGTTGGGCACCCACATCTGCTGCCGGTAACGTGACCGATCCATTAATGAGGTCATCAATCTGAATCCGTTCTGGATTAAAGTCTGTTTGTGTGATCAGGCTGCCACCCCGAACCGTGCGACTGGAGGCATTCGCTCCATTGTCTGCGAGTACCCAAGTTTCCTCAGAAGTCCCGAAGTTTGCTGTAGGAGATGTGGTGATAGCGTTGTTGATCTGTACTCGCATTCCCTCTAGTCTTTCGTAGAAGTCAATGCCATCCTGCGCTGGATCGAAGGTGGTAGCACCTGTTTCGATGTTGCCTGTCGTGTCGTTATCAATAACTTGAGTAGGAACTACCCGTCCACCGTTGCCTAGAATAGTTGCCGTTGGCAGCGCATTACCACTCGACAAGACGGTGATGGAAGGACTGGTAATCCGCGTAACCGTGAGGTTATTGGCATTGTTGCCAGGACGAAATTCCGCTACCGTGCCGCCAACCTGAATCGAGTCTCCTACCGCAACCGTTGGAGCCGAATTGGTGAACACGAAAATGCCTTCAGATGTTCTGTCGTCAGCGTCAGGATTGGGGTCTTGTAAATAAAAGCCATTTGTGGCAACTGCTGTAACGATACCTGCTACATTACTAACCGTTTGCCCAACTAGAGGAGAACGGTGAGATGTGCCTTGAATGTCACGAATGCGGATGGTCGGTGATGGAGGGGTGTCATTGTCAGCGATCGCCACATCTGCCGCAGTCGCTGCACCCAAATCGTAATCAGCCGTATCAACCACCGTCAGAGTAACGGTTTCGCTACCTTCAACCTCAGCGTCATCAACTGGCGTGATGGTGACATCCACAAAAGATTGTTCAGCCGCGATCATTGCAGTACCCGTTAAGGTAGGCGTATAGTCTCCTGCACTAGCCGTCCCGCCAACAGAATAGCTAACCGTTAGAGCATTGGCAGTATCACCAGTGCGAGTGATGCGGAAGGTTCCAGGATCCTGATTTGCTTCGGCAGCATTGGCATCGGCAGCAGTAATAGTGACGGTTGGAGTGGTTGGTGAAGTAAAAGAAGAAGCCGTCAAAGAAAAGTTGTCGATCGCCAAACCGTGATCATTTCCTGCATCGTTGCGCTCAATCCAACGAACCCAAAGCGTATCACCTGGTGCCCATGAGGTCGAAATTGTGCCTCCCCGACCACTGACTAGACCAGCTCCGTTGCCGTCTACCGCAGCAGCGCTGGCAGTGGCAATAGGGGAAAACCAATCAAAATTGCTACCTGGGGCAATCCAGGTTGTGACTGTATTAAAACTAGACCCAAAGCCATACTCTAGCACCATCGGTTGTGCAGATGTATTACCACCATTGCGCCACTGCTCTCCATCAAACGACAGGGTGAAGGATGAGAAAGTTGATTCAGATGTATTGGTTGCACCAAAGGCAATCCAACCTGCGATCGCACCAGAAGCTGGGCTACCGAAATAAGTAGCTCCAGAACCCAACCCCCCTAAAGCGCGATCAGTCATTGTTCCTGTGGTTGGTCCGAAGCTATAAAAACTTCCAGTATTACCAGTTCCAGTGCCCGCTGCATAAGTTGTGATGGTTGTGCCAGAGGAATTAAAAAGCAACCAACCTGGCAATAGTGTGTCGTTAGTCCAAGTATTAGTCGTTCCTGAAGTCAGCAGGCTGTCGAAGTTTTGGGAGTAAGAACCGTTGAAGTTAATAGGCATAAAACTTTTCACAAAGAAGTAAATGTTCAGTCGAGACGGAAGGATTCAAGTTGCGAAGCTAAAAAACAAGTCAAAAAGCGATGCAAGTTAACTCAATGACGCACCACAAACTCTAAAGCAAGGAATCAAAATTACCAAACTGGCTTGTAAGTTTGTTAATCAAAGGCTTGAACTTTAAGAGTTGCCATTACACATATTCTTTAAAAACTGTGGTAGTGGTTAAGCTGAACGCGGAGGTAAGAAAGACATAACAGAAAACAAGCAAAACAAACACCCTCATTTACATGGAGAATTTACAATTACCGTCAGCTAGTTAAGGTAAAAGCGTAAAGCTAACTAAAGCAAAAGCATAAAGATTAACTGCATTGAAAGGATGCGTGTTCAACTTCTTCAAAAATTACAGCTATAAATATCCTTGACCATTTTTGACGAGTAAGCTAAAGCTAACGAATTAAGCACTAGTAATTCTTCAGGTAATGCGCTTGAAATAACACAAGACATTTTGAGGAAAAATATGAACACCAAAACTGGATTCCGTAGCTATTTAACAATAGGGTTTTCACGGACACATGTTTGCACCAATACAATCTCTATTAAGATTGTGTGAAGTAATACATTTTGTGAGTGGGTTTTAATCTCTTGGTCTTTACTAAGGGCGAGCAGTTGTCTGTCCTTTGAGATTTGGAGTCTGTAGTTGCTGATATCGAGTATCAACCAGAAGATTTGATTGCAGGTGAAGGAGTTTGCAACTATCCCTATCATCGGTTGTGTCGCGAGAACTTTTTAAGGACAAGCGATCGGTATCGTTTGCGTTGCTCTAAATAGCAATGCCAAAGATTGCCTCAATCAATCTAACCTGAGATATAATACCTCAGATCTTGCAGCCTAGCCAGTAAGCCCAATCTGGCAGAGGTTTGAGTATGATTTCAAATCCATAGTTTGCAGCAATGTCAGATCGAGTTGAGATAAGTTTTAGCAACTCGAACCAAAGGACAGAGGGAAACCACACGGATAGGGTAAATTACTCGCTGCTTTCCAATTCAGGACAGGTGGTAGAGACCCTGGGTCAATCCAATGCACCAACAGATAAGCAATTAGTAAAAGCATCAGCCAACGATAGACTCCAAGCTTGGTGGATTGACCAAAACAATGCAACCCAAAGCGATGCTTGATGGTTTTGAAGAAGCCCTCAATAGCCCAGCGTTGGCGTCCGAGCCTGACCAAGTACACCTCAGAATAGGGATCAGAGCCATCCCAGAGTTTTCGGTTGCAGCGCATCCCGACTACTGCTCGCCATGACCGCTGCCTGACAGCGGCGAGAAAATCGACCGTGCCAAACTCCGTGTCTGCCAGCACAATCACGGTTCTCCCATGGTTTAGGGACAATGGTTTCCATAACCGTTCAGTCAAATCTTTCTTTCAGATTTTTCCTCCTTTTGCAACCCCTTGTTGAGACTGGTGCAAGATCTCAGTTAAGCTTCATGCCGTCGCTTCAGAACCATTTTCATGCCATGCTTTGGACGAAGAGTGAGCGAGGGTTCTAACACGACTGGCTCGTTGGAGGATAGGCAAAGGCGAAATTGGGATGCGATCGTCGCCACAATGAGTACAGCTTCCATCATGGCAAACGCCTTACCGATACAAATGCGAGGACCTGCACCAAATGGAAAGTAAGTGCAAGGAGGCAGCCGTTTCTGGAAATTATCCTTCCATCGATCTGGATTAAATTCCATCGGCTGGTCAAAGTAGCGAGCGTCGTGATGCATTAGCCATTGGCTCATAAACACAGTTGAGCCCGGTGGGATTAGATATCCCTCCAGCTCACAGGCTGCAATTGCCACCCGGCTCATCCCCCAAACGGGCGGGTAGAGACGCAGCGCTTCCAAAACAACGCGCTCAGTGTACTGTAGCCGCGAAATGTCCTGCAGGGTGGGTGCTCGTCCCTCCAGTACTGTTTGCAATTCCTCATGCAATCTGGCTTCGACTTGAGGATGCTGGTTGAGCAGGAACCACAGCCAAGTTAAGGCATTTGCGGTGGTTTCATGTCCTGCCAGCAGAAGGGTAGCTGCTTCATCGCGCACTTGCTGATCGGTCATCTGGCTGCCATCCTCATCGCGTATCTGCAGCAGGAGCGATAGCAAATCTCCCCGGTCTTCATGGGTTGATCGCCTCTCAGCAATCATGTGATAAATAATGCTATCCAGCTGGCGAATTGCATGTTGATAGCGAAGATTGCTGGGTGTTGGTAGCCAATTCGGAATCAAATACTGATTCATTAACTGGTCATTCACGTGAATGACCACATCGAGGACTGCGTGAATGCTTTCTTTCTCTTCAGCAACATCAACGTCTAGCAATGCCTTCGCAACAATCGCAAGGGCTAAATTCATCATTTCTGAGTGGACATCGCGCACTTCGCCGTCCTGCCACTGCTCCAGCAGACGCTGGGTATAGTCAATCATCAGGGTGCTATAGCTTGCAATCCGCTCCCGGTGGAACGCAGGTTGAACAAGGCGACGTTGCCGCTGCCAGAAAGTCCCTTCGCTGTTGAGCAAACCATTGCCCAAGATCCGTAAGCCTCGGCGATAGACACTGCTTTTTGCAAACTGATGCACCTGTGTAACCAGGATGGTTTCGATTAAGCTCGGGTGATTTACGGCGTAAGCAGGGAAGGGTCCAAAATTCCAGCGAAAAATATCCCCATACTGCCGTGCACAGTCACTAAAGAAACCAATGGGATCATGGTTAATCTCAGGCAGATGACCAATTACGGGACGGCCCTGAGGTCCAGGTGGAGGACGAAGTATCGGCATAATGCCTTGCAGCGTTTAATCGAGGATAACCACTACAGTATTCATGTTAACAATTCTGCTACAAACCGCTATTCGGCGGGAGAGAAACATTCTGAATTGATTGATAATCTCCTATGTTTTTGCAACATAGCTTCTTGAGCCTAAGTTTACGCAAATTCACGAAAACAGCCCTCTAGCTTATTGGGGATCGACGATCGCCAAAAAGACTACTACAATGATCGGTATTAGGTTGGTATACACAAGTCTCTTTTCTAAGCGAGCGCTTACGTCATCTCTTCTCGCGTAGCTAAGCTTGCTTAAGCTAATGAAAATAAGCAACAAGCAGTATTGTTTGGGCTGTCGCTACATAACCCTTAACGTAAAACCCTCAACAGCAAAAATCTTAAAAAATTATTTCTGACCAGCAGCATCTGGAGTGTAGTTGGCTCCATCTCTTTTTGATTCATCTTTAAGGGTGAAAGGTATCTGCCTACTTTTTGTCAGTGGTAGGTCATTGGGCTGCTGAAATTCATTTAAGTGAGGCAATTGAATCCAATGTTGAATTTCTCTCAATCCCAAGCATTTATTAAACCAGAAGCAAATTGTCTGGCGAGCTATGTTTTGGAGTTTTTAACGGCGATCGACGTCAAGCCACTCCAGCCTTCTTTTGCCAATTTGCCTGCTGACCCCTATCTGGAGGGCGGTTATCGGTTCCGGCGGCTTTCTCACTTCATTGTGAACGGCGATCGCTTAATTCAGCAGCCTCATCGTCGTCTATTTCAGAGTCGGCAGTATAACCCACTCCTGGGGGACGTGGTTCGAGAGTATGCCGA
>NZ_JACJOR010000215.1:0-9527 GCF_014695615.1 Leptolyngbya sp. FACHB-711 | reverse complement strand
GCGATGGATGAGGGGAATGTTGCGCTAAGGGTTGTTATCGTTTTGGGGTGGGTGTTTCGGGGTTTGGGTCATGCGTTACGCTATCGCTAACGCATCCTACAAGATCTACGATCGCACTGCTAACTTAATGGCTGAACCTGAAGTTGCTAATCATTTAGGACTCCATATCGAACCCAGTATCAGCACCGTCCAGACTATATCCTCCTTTGACGTTGGTGAAGTCAGCACCTATCAGAATGGAGTCATTAAAGTAAGTGCCTTCACAGTTAGCGAAGCTCAAGTCAGCCCCGCTCAAGTCAGATCTATTGAAATCGACGAATTCAAGGTTAGCCCAACTCAAGTTAGCATTTCTCAGGTTGGCATCGGACAGATCACTGTAAGCAGGCTCGATCCTTTGGGCATATCCATATCCACTCAAATCAGCCCCACTCAAATCAGCCCCACTCAAATCAGCCCCGTTCAGGTTAATACCTCTCAACTCGGCATCCTGCAACTTGGCTCCTCGCAAGTTGACTCCGCTAAAGTCTCTTTCTCCAGCAGCGTAGCGTTGCAACAATTCCTCAGCAGTCACAACTTCAGTCTCCAAAACACTACTGTCCCTACCTGGACAGAATTCCTTCGAGAGACGACTCCATTTAACCTTAATTTCAAAATTACCGATCTCCCATCTGGTCAACTCGCAGAAGCCTCTCTCACCAGCTACGACTCTACAGGTCGCCCCACCTCCGGCACCCTCACCCTTGACATTGACGGCAATGGCTTAGGCTGGTTTATCGACTCCACTCCCTGGGACAACAGCGAATTCTCCACCACCCTCATCGATACTGCCTTCCGCGCCACCCCCGGCTCCGCTGCCTTCGGTCGCTACGACTTGCTCACCACCATTCTCCACGAAACCGCCCACCTCGCAGGCTTCATCAACGGCTATGCCGGATTCGATGCCCATGTCAAAACGATCAACGGCACACCCACCTTTGTCGGCAACGGCTTCACTGCTCCCCTCACTCCGGATCGCTCCCACCTCGACTCCCGCTTCTTCCCCCACGACCTGATGAACACCACCCTCGCCCCCGGTGTTCGTAAACTTCCTTCTGCCCTCAATTTGAAAATTCTGGAAACGATTCGTGCCTGGGCAGAGGAGCAGGGGAGCAAGGGAGCAGGGGAATTGAGTCTGACCTCACCGCTGACGGCTCCGGCACTGATCGGCATTCAGAACGGCAGCTTCGACTCCCCCACTGGCTGGGATACCCGTGGAGCAGCACAAGTCCTTGCAGGTCAAGCCGTCCTGCGCGAAGACTCCCCGCTCCTGACCAACTTCTCCCAGGCCTTCCTCATTCCCGAAGGCGCAAAAGCACTGCAATTCACCCTGGTCAGCACCGACCTCGACCGCAGTCCCAACGCCCCCGGCGATGCCTTTGAAGCCGCCCTGCTGAATGCCCGCACTCTCACCCCGATCGCCCGATCGATCAGCGGACTGAGCAACACCGATGCCTTCTTCAACCTGCAACACAGCGGCGATACCTTCGCGGGCACTGGCGTTACCGTGCGGCAAAACCCCAACAGCACCCGCACCGTTACCGTAGACCTGACCGGAGTTGAACCCAACACCCTCGCCACCCTCTACTTTGACCTGCTGGGCTTCGGGACCAGGGAAGGCTCCGTCACGATCGACCCGGCATCCTCACTAGCAGCGAACTTGACCCCGTTGCCGCTGACAACACCACCACGACAAACCAAAACCCGTCCTGCTTCGGCTGACGAACGAGCGTGTTCTGTAAGTTTTGCGAAGATTAAATCATGCGTTACGCTGTCGCCAACGCATCCTACGAGATCTCTTCACCTGAAGATTACCTGCTCTAGCCCCCTGAGCGAATACCACGGAAAAAAGCAACCCGGTGTTCCATTAGAAACAATACATCGACGATAACGGGAACGTTCCCAATTCCCCTGTGAGTCCTTCTTAAACTCAACCAGCATATCTTGTGCACCAGTTTCGACCATAAACGCAACGATTCGGTGGTCGTCATACTCGACTACTCTAGAGAACTCTGGAGGCAGCATCCATTCATCTGAATTTGCTCGAAGCAGGGCATCAACCTCTTTGCCATGCAATAAAGTTAGAAGCTCCCATTTACCATAAGTGTTTCCCATCAAGAGCAATACAGCAAATCCAAGAAATCCGCAACCTAGCTTCTTTGTAGAGAAACGCAACATTTCTTGTTACTTAAGCTTAAGGTAGCGGTGTATATCAAAGATCATGCCTGCTAAGTCAAACGTTGGGTAACACTTGAAGTAGAACAAGATGAAGAACAGTTCTTCTTGATTGGTGAGTCAGCTAGTAGGATGCGTTACGCTTCACTAATGCATCATTTCGCTTCATCAACGGCATGGATGCTGTGACCAAGCAGGAGATTGACTTCAAACCTGATCCGTTCGGATGCTTCCGTCTGGTATGAAAGTGTTTCTAAAGATGAAGCAGTGCTAAATTCTTCTATCCCGCCTTAACGCGCCTGGGCAAGTTGCTGCACAAATTGCTGGTGTTCTTCTGAATTAATGCCCTGCTGCAAGACGGCTAAAACCTGCTGCATTTCTCCGTTGAGTAAGGCAGAGGTCGCTAACCACAAGCCAGGAAATACGCTGCTCTGAATGATGCCCTGCTCATCGATCGCCAGCGATAAATAATCATCGTCCTCTAACTGGAACCAATCAATCTTGCGATCGAACACCTGCCAGACTAGATATTCTTGAACGCCGTTCCGGCGATATGCTCGCTTTTTGTCTCCCAGGTCGATCGATGCGCTGCTTGCTGCCACCTCAACGACCAGTTCGGGTGCGCCCTCAATATAGTCATCAGGACTGAGCCGAGCTTGCCCGCCTGCGCTTTCCTCAATTAATAAAACTGCATCCGGCTGAGGTTCATTATCCCGATCGAGGCGAACCGTTGGATTATCGCCGATTAGAACCTTGGGTGTGAATGCTTGGTAAACGCCCAGCCAGGTCATCAAATTCCCATGCGGTTGACCATGACTCCGAAATCTTAGAGCAGCGGGCACGTACACAACTCCTTCGATCAGTTCAGCTTTCTTCAGGTGGGGCATTGCCTCATAGCGACGCTCAAACTCATGACGAGTCAGACGATCGCCGCTTTCCAGGGGTGGAATCTGCATCGGAGGGGTGACTTTCTGCTGAGAAGGGGTATCAACCATCGTTATCAGGAGCGATAGGGCGATCGTTTGTATTTTATCGCTCTGATTCTCTCACCGGACTTTGACCATAAAACGGAACTGCCTCTACCCAATGAGGACGTTCTTCTTTCTGCCATTCCTGATAAGCGAGTTCTAACAGTGCGGGAGCCGTTGCACCGAGTCCGCCTTCAAGTTTGATTAGCTTGTAGGGACGTTCCCAGCGATCGAGAAAATTCTGCCAGGAGTCGATCGCCTGCACACAATCCTGCAAGGTTGGTTGAAGTCCTGAAGCTGCTGAAGAAACGGTATAGATTGCTGTATGCACTTCCCCCCGTTGAGCGGGCATCTCGATCGCCAGATCGATCAGCTGTAAAGATTCATCGGTTAAGGCAGGTCGATTTGCCCAGGCTGCGGCGGCAAGGGTTGAAATGGCAAACAGAGGCAAATCAAGCTGTTGTGCCAGGGTTCGGGCAGTAACAACCCCGATGCGAGTGCCAGTGAAGCCGCCTGGACCTTTTGCCACTGCCAGAAACATCAGATCGCGCCAGGTTTGCGGCGAGAGGAATTCCTGCAAGTAAACGTGCAAATGCGTGGAGAGATCGCGCCCTAAGTCCCAGGTTTGGCTGCGCCGATGCGAAGCTGTTTCCCCTTTGGGATAGTCGCCCTGAAAATTATCGATCGCTAAACCAAAATCGGAGCTGGCAGTATGCAGGGCAAGGGCATAGGTCGGGTTTGAACGGGTCGTGAAGGTGGCTGGCAAGATTAACTCGTGTGAATACAGACAGTTTCATTCTTCAGAATAGCTTTAGCATGGGAATACATTCCCTGCTCCTCCCCCACTAAAATGCGTCTGTCTTTTCCTGCCTGGGTTTGGCTTGTCGCTGGTGCAGGTTTGCTGGCGATCGGCTATCAAAAGATCGTAACGCTCAGCCACTCAGACTTTTCAGACCCGTTGCTCTATATTGTTGAGCATGATGCTGCGCGGCGTGATCATTTATCGTCTGATTATTTGCCTCGAATTCGCACCAGCGAAGGAGACAATAGCGAAGGAAACGCTGAGACGATCGCGATGAATTCAGACATTCTAGAGTTTGATGCTGCCTCTAATTTTTCAGAAGGGCTGGCAGTGGTGCGGATCAAAGATCGCTATGCTTTTATCGATCGCACCGGGCAGGTCGTCATTCAGACCGATGAAACCCTGGATGGCGTCGCGCCGTTTGTCGAATCACGAGCGGTGGTGCGGACGGCAGATTTGTATGGCTTTATCGATCGGGAGGGCAACATCGTGATCGATCCGCAGTATGCCAGCGCAAATCCCTTTTCAGAAGGGCGGGCAGTGGTGCGAACGGGCAGAGCTTACGGCTATTTGAATCCAGACGGGACGCTGGCGATCGATCCACAATATACGCTGGCGACAGACTTTTCCGAAGGGAGAGCGGCGGCAAAGCTGACCAATTTGTATGGCTACCTCGCGCCAGACGGAGCCTGGATTATTCCCCCGCAGTTTGCCGATGCCTGGAGCTTTTCTGAAGCTCTCGCGGTGGTGAAGGCGGGCGAGAAATGGGGCTACATCAATCCACAGGGCAACATCGCGATCGCACCCCAGTTTGACGGAGCATTTAGCTTCTCAGAAGGGCGCGGACGGGTGCGGCAGGGCAGTCAGTGGGGGTTTATCGATCAGCAGGGCAAGCCGATCGTCCCCATTCAGTATGACTTTGCCTCAGATTTTTCCGAAGGGCTGGCAGCCGTGCTGGTGGGCAGCCAGTGGGGCTATGTAGACCATGCCGGACAAATGGCGATCGCGCCCCAGTTTGAGCTTGCCTCAGATTTTTCCGAAGGGCTGGCAGCCGTGCGGCAAAACGGCAAAATGGGCTTTATCGATCGCACAGGCCAAATCATAATCGCGGCGCAGTTTGAGAATGTCGGTTCTTTTCGGGAAGGGCTTGCCTGGGTGCAAATGGGCAACAAGTGGCGATATGTCGATCGCAACGGAGCGTTTCTGAAGCGGCAGCAGCCTGGCAATCTTTAAATCAAGTTTGGAAATCATCCTGATCAGGGCAATTTTCGACCGAAGAGTTATTTGGTAGATGCACCCTGATTATCGCCTCCCGGTTTCGTACTGGGGGGTTTTATTTTTTTGGTAGGATCTCTGGGCAGGGCAGCTTTCGCAACCATACGTAAACAAACTAGCGGAACGAACTTGCCCAAGTGACCGTCTCAAGTGCAGCCAGTCCGGCTGATGCTCCCCGTTTAGTTACGCGATTTGTACGGGCAATAGGGTACTGTCGCTTTAGTAAGCTTTTTCCGTTTGAGACGATCGAGGATCTGAATTCGTGAAATCTTCCTGGCTTCTTTCTGGTTTGGCAGGCATGGTCGGTGTCCTGCTGTTGTCTTCTCCCGCCGAAGCAGGCAGGCTGCAATCCTGGCAGTTGAACCGCAGTACAGACAGTCCCACGCTGCGCTTTACTACCGATGATGATGTGCAGCCCAGAGTACAGCTTTTGGCAAACCCCAGTCGCCTGGTGATCGATTTGCCCGAAACCCGGCTCGATCGCCCTGCCGTCACTCAATCTGAAATAGGCGCGATTCAATCGCTTCGGATTGCCCAATTTGATGGACAGACGACTCGCATCGTCATTCAGTTTGCCCCCGGCTACACGATCGATCCGCAGCAGGTGCGCGTCCGGGGAGCCTCGCCAACCCAGTGGACTGTTGAGATGCCGCAGCCTGTCCAGATCGCAAACGCATCCGGGGAGCAAGGGGAGCAAGAAAATCAAGGAAATTTTCGCGCTGCGTCCCAGCTTGAAGAATTGCGGGTCACGCCGGATGGATTCTTTTTGCGAACCGGGGGCGAAACGCCTCAGATCCGGCAGCGATGGGAAGACGATCGCCGCAGGCTCATCCTGCAACTGCCGAATACTGCCCTTTCTCAGAGCTTCAGTCAGCGTCAGATCGAAATCGATCGCTACGGGGTCGAGCAGATCCAGGTGGATCAGGCGGCAGGAGATTCGCCCAATGTCACGGTGACGCTTCTTCTCAGTCAGGACGATACCGACTGGCGCATTTCTCCCGGTTCAGGCGGCGTTGCGCTGATTCCCACCCATTCGATCACGGCTGCCCAGCGTCCCGACAGCTCTCGATCGCTTACCCGTTCTGCCCCCGATCAACCCGCCACCATTCAGGGGATTGACTTCGCAGATAGCGGCAGACAGCTTGTAATTCGCGCCGATCGATCGCTGACCAATCTGGAGAGCGGCTGGAATCGTACCACGGCAGAGTATCAAATCGTCATTCCCAACGCCAGATTAGCCGATAACACCGCCCAACCCCGGCTGGAGCAAAATAGCCCGGTTCTACGGTTTCGCGCCGAGCAACGTGACCCAACGACCGTGGTGATCCAGTTTCTTCCAGCAGCGGGGATTGTGATTGGCGAATTGCGATCGGTGCAGCAAACGGTCGCCCTCAGTTTGCAGGGCAGACGAATTCCAGCAGGTTCCACCCCATCTAGCCCTAGAACCCCTGCCCCTTTGCCCAACGTTAGCGATAGTCGAATTACGATCACGATCGATCCAGGGCACGGCGGACGCGATCCGGGGGCAGTCGGCATCGGAGGTATTCGTGAAACCGATATCGTGCTGGATATTTCGCTACAGGTGGCAGAGCTGCTGCAACGGCAGGGCGTTGAGGTGCTAATGACCCGCACAGATGAGCGCGAAATCGATTTGCAGCCACGCGTTAGTCTAGCAAACCGTGCCAGAGCCGATTTGTTTGTCAGCATTCACGCTAACTCTATCAGCTTGAGCCGTCCCGATGTCAACGGTGCAGAAACCTACTACTATTCCGACAGCGGGCGGGTGCTGGCGCAGGCGATTCAGAACAGCATCATTGAGGCAACGGGAATGCGGAGTCGGGGGGTCAAATCTGCCCGCTTCTATGTGCTGCGAAACACGCAAATGCCCGCTGCCTTGGTCGAGGTAGGGTTTGTCACAGGTGCAGAAGATGCCCGCCTTCTCGCCGATCGCAATTTCCGCAGCACCATGGCACAGGCGATCGTTCGCGGTATTCTGCAATATGTACAACAGAGCTTCTAACCCATGCAGCTTACCCCGCACCAAATCCAGTGCATTCACAGTTTAATTCGCGACTGTGGACAGATGGCTCTGAAAATGGCAGCCGAACCGTTTCAAGTTTATGAAAAAGGGGTGGCAGATTACGTTACCACAGTCGATCGCGCCCTCGATGCCAAGCTTGCATCCGGATTAATGTCGCTGTTTCCGGGCGATCGGATTATTACCGAGGAAAATGCTCAGTCCTGGCAGGTGTTTTCGCAGCAGTCGGGTCCGTTCTGGCTGATCGATCCGCTGGATGGAACCGACGATTTTATTCAGCGCAAGCAGCACTATGCCGTGATGGTGGGCCTGCTAGAGCAGCATCAGCCAATCGCCGGATGGGTCGGTGCGCCCGCCTTCGATCGGCTTTACTACGGCGGCAAAGATTGGGGCTTATTTGAAGTGGTAGGCGATCGGGCAGCAGTGCCGCTTGTGCCGAAGGAACCCGCTCCCCCGACGATTGATGACTGTCTGATTTTGCTGGGCTACAAAGATCAGCGCCGCTTTGGGGAAGCGATTCAGCAGCAGATTCCGGCGGCAAAGTTCGACAATATCGGCAGTTTTGGTTTGAAGGTGCTGCGGGTAATTGGCGGCGAGGCAGGAATCTATCTCTATCTCAATCGCCGCGTCAAGCTCTGGGATACTACAGGACCGCTGGCAATGGCAAAGGCGGCAGGACTGGTGTGCTGCGATCTGGCAGGCAACCCGCTCCGGTTTACCCCCGATGCCGTGAAGCTAGACACCCTGGCACACCGTCAGACGATCGTGGTGGGCTGGCAAAGCTATGTCGAGCCGCTGCTAGAACCGCTTCAAAAGGCGATCGCTCAGGTAGGACTGGTGGATTAAGTCCGGTTATTGCTGTGATTAGAGAACGTCAACAGTCTTGAGGGCGATCGATCGCTTCTTCATGAAGTATCGACAAGCTTTTGGGAGACAATCAATAAAGGTCACTACAGATCGCCTGATCAATCGGACGGGAAGGGAAGGATTGCGATGAAAAAGCTGATTCAAGGGCTGCGCGAATTCAAAGACAGCTACGTTTCGACTCACCGGGAGTTGTTTGAACAGCTTTCTCAGGGGCAAGATCCCAGAGTGCTGTTTATCACCTGCTCAGACTCGCGCATCGATCCGGTGATGCTGACTCAGACCGATCTGGGCGATTTGTTTGTGATTCGCAACGCGGGAAACATTATTCCTCCCTATGGTGCAGCCAACGGCGGCGAAGGGGCAGCGGTCGAATACGCGATTCACGCATTGGACATTGACCAAATCGTCATCTGCGGACACTCGCACTGCGGCGCAATGAAAGGCTTACTGCAATTAGGCAGCCTGGAAGAAGAAATGCCGCTGGTCTATGACTGGCTGCGCCACGCCGAAGCCACCCGTCGCTTGGTGAAGGAAAACTATAGCAACCGCACCAAAGACGAGATGCTGGAAATTGCGATCGCCGAAAACGTGATCACCCAGATCGAAAACCTGAAAACCTATCCCGTCGTGCGATCGCGGCTATTCCAGGGCAAGCTGATGATTTTTGGCTGGGTCTACCTGATCGAAACGGGCGAAGTGCTGGCTTACGACCCGGAAACGCATTCCTACGTCGCTCCCCAAAGCCAACTGGCCCAGTACCTACCGGACGATGTGCCCCAACCTGCCACCTTCAGATCCACCAGTGCTCCACCTGTTGCTTGTGAGTTGCCGAATGGCAGCAATATTGCTGTGTCGCAGCCCGTCCCGAGACCCGTCGCGGTTTCTGGCACTCCCTCTGTTACCCCAGCGACAGCCGCCGCGAATGCTCAATCTGCCACGAACGGCAGCAGTCACACCCCCTGGCTTACTCCAGAGCAAGCCGATCGCATCTACCGGGGAAGTGCAAAACGGTAGAGCTCTCATGCCAAAATCGCATCCAGCAGTAGATCTGCGCCAAAGCGAATTGGATCGGTGCAGGGAAGCCCGGTAGTAGAAGTGGCTCGATCGATCGCCTGCTTCGCCTCACTTTCGCTGAGTTGAAACGTATTCAGCGCAATGCCGACTACCTTAACTGGAGCAAAGGAACCTCCGGCATGGGCAACGGTTTCGTAAAGTCGCACCACGTTTTCAAGCGGCGGAATTGGCACATCCGGCACATTATGGATATGCTGCTGTCCTGCCCGGTGTACCAGGATCAGGTGAGTAGGCTGTGTCCCTCTCACAAGCGGTAAGGTTGCGGTCGAACCAGGATTTAGGAGTGATCCCT
>NZ_JACJOR010000214.1:0-4763 GCF_014695615.1 Leptolyngbya sp. FACHB-711 | reverse complement strand
TCCTATTGCTGAGTCGCCGCGATTGTTGCTGCTTTGCCTAATACCCATTTTGCCTGTCTGGGGGTCAAATCTCCTGGGCGTGAAATCAGAGCGGTTTGCACAAGTTAGAGACTCTTTTCAGAAGAAAGCCTTTTGCGAATCTCCTCAAACAAAGCAATCTATCCCCTACCATCCTTTGGCCCTTAAATAAGCACCCGCAAGGGTACTCTTGATTTCCCGGAATCTGTTTGTTTTACCTTGTTGCATTGTTGTGGAACAGCGACCGATTCAAACGTAATCCACTTCAACAATCACAAAGGTCATTCAAAATGAATACGATTTCCACTCAATATCCAACGCTGCAAATGGGTGCTCAAGGTGCGGCTGTAAAAACCCTTCAGCAGTTGCTTAATCAGCGAGTCAGCCGTGATTATATGGTTTCTGTAGACGGCATTTTTGGAGCGAAAACTGAGTCAGCCGTTAAAGCTTTTCAATATAGCAAGCTGCTTCGCAAGGATGGAATTGTTGGACCAAAAACCTGGCAAGCTCTGCAAACCAATATGCCTCCTGCAATGCCTGTAATTCGCCGGAGCAGCAAAGGTGAAGCGGTTGCGATCGCCCAAGTGCTGCTGAAGGAAGCCGGAATCTATAAAGGTGTAGTTGACAGCAACTTTGGACCTCAAACCGAAGTGGCAGTCCGGGCATTTCAAACGGCTCAGAGCCTCATCGTTGATGGCGTGATCGGCAACAAAACCTGGGCAGCCTTCAGTGGTCTTGCTGCTTATCTTGCCTTTGACTAATGCCAATTCATGCCTCATTTTTTATCTGAATCAACACCACCCAATTTGAATTAAAGGAATCTCATCATGACAACACTTCGCAGCACCGTTCTCCTTAAAAAAGGCTCTCAAGGCTCTGGTGTAAAACAGCTTCAGGCAATGCTGAATGTTTGGCTTGAAAGCAGCGAAATTTTTCCAGGGGCACTCCTAGTCGAAGACGGCATCTTTGGTTTGGCGACAGAAGGGATTATTAAATTTTTTCAGTGCCGTCATTTTCTGGAAATGGATGGCATTGTGGGCACTCAGATGATGGCATGCTTAAATCAGGGTGTATCCGGCTTGCCACTCCTGAAGCAGGGCAGCACGGGGGCGATCGTTCGCCGACTGCAACAGGTTCTGACGCTCTATGGCATCAACCTCGGTTCTGTAGATGGCATTTATGGCACAAAAACGCGGGCAGCCGTGACCCACTTCCAGAATGACCACCATATTTTTGACGTAAACGGTCATGCAACGGGTGAAGTCAACCTCAACACCTGGCGAAAATTGGCAGAAGAGCCTGTTGGCATGGCGTGCGGTCCACTTCGATCGTTTTCGTAATGTAAATTTCGTGTTGGGAATTGTGGCGTAATTTGATGGAATTTTCGTTCTTCCATCGGTCACCTGGGTTTATTGATCAAGTCTGCCTTTCAGGTTTACGGAACGTTCTGCTAATTTTTTTAGTCAGTACAAACCTAATTTATTCCCTCTTGCAAAAATCAGCATAAAAACAATGAGTTCTAGCATCAATACCCGCATCGGTTACATTGCCACCGTTCGTACTCAGGGAGATACGCTGCGCGTTCGATCGACTCCTAACGGTGAAATTGTGGATTATCTTTCCAATGGTTCTCTGACCTATACCACAGGAGAAGCGATCGCCGCCGCAGGACGCACCTGGGTTTCCTTGGGGGCAAAGCAGTGGGTTGCGTCTGATTTTCTGGTTCCCGCTCCTAATGCAAACGGCAAGGCAAAAGTAATCGCCATGCGGACATCAACGACCATGAGCGGCGGCTTAAGAATTTATCAGACTCATCTAGTTGACGGCAAAAATCAAATTATCAAAACGGTGCGTGCGGTTTCTGGTCGCGCCAATAAGCAAACTCCCTCTGATACGGCTGGCTCTCAAGCTCCGTTGCCCTTTGGTGTTTACACCTTTGATAAACCGGGAAGCGTTGAGTTTGCGCCCGGCGAGTTTGGTGGGGTGTGGTCTGCAGTGACTCCGACCTTTCAGACTCAGCGATCGGGCTTAGGAATTCATTATGATCCTTCGGCACTGAAGCAGGATGCTAACACGGGAACCGCAGGCTGTTTTGCAACGCCTACAATTGAAGAACGAGAAACCATGTCTCAATTTATTCGGACTTACAAACCCACTCATTTTGTTGTGTTTGAGGGGTAATAGGGCAATCTAAAACTTTGACCCAGGGCTTTCATCTCTCACGCATGACTTTTGCTCAGGACTCTCACTCAAGGCTTTTGCTGCGGTAATTTCTCTGCGGTTAAACTCTCTATTTAGCTTTGCGATCGCACTCTTTATACCAGGCTGCGATCGTTTTGCTTTTTGCTGACTTTGCGCGTCGATCGTTACTGTTTTTGACAGCGATCGATCGGCTCAGTATGGATAGCAAAAACTTCGCTAATAACTCACAACTAACGACTAATGGCTCCTAACCAATAACCGATGAATCAATCACTCGTGGCGATCGCATCCGGCATTCATATCATTCGGCCTCTGGATATTGGTGTTTCCCACTCAATACCTGCAATTTTTAAGACTTGTAATTTTTTAAGACTTGTATTTTAAAACTTGTAATAGATAGAGATGCTCCAGGAATCTGAATGGCAGGAGGATCAGGTTTGGGAATATTCAGGGCAGAACGCTGAGCTGAATTATCAGTTTTTGTCCAGCCCACAATTCTGCGGTTGCTCATTCATGCTAAATACGGTCAAAGCGATTTCTAACTCTAGGTTATTCCTTCCTCATAAAAATTCTTGTTTCTGGAAAACAGGACTGATGGAACTGCACGTTGCTGCCGATGTCCTGATTGTCCTGGCTTACTTCCTGATCTCGATCGCCCTTTTTTACTTTGTTCGGCAGCGAAAAGATTTGCCTTTCAAACAGATATTCCTTCTGTTTGGGGCGTTTATTATCTTGTCTGGCACGACTCACTTTCTGGGAGTATGGACGCTGTGGCATCCGGCTTACTGGCTTTCTGGTTGCGTTAAGGCAATCGCGGCATTAGTTTCGGTACTGACTGCGATCGAACTTGTTTTCTTGATGCCGAAAGTGCTTGCCTTGCCCAGCCCCGCTAAACTTCAGCAGTTAAACGTAGAGCTACAGATTTCTCAGGCTCGATTTGCAGGCATTCTTGAGATTGCCAGCGATGCCATTATTTCGATCGATGCGAATCAGCGAATTACGCTGTTTAATCGAGCAGCCGAAAAGCTGTTTGGCTACACAGCAGCCGAAGCGTTAGGGCAACCACTGGATCTGCTGCTTCCCGATCGATTTGTAGCTTCGCACCATCAGCACATTAGCAGCTTTGAGAAACAAAATGGCACGACCCGATGCATAGGCGAACGCAGCGATATTTTGGGTCGTCGCAAAGATGGCAGTGAGTTTCCAGCAGAGGCTTCAATCTCTCAGTTAGAAGTGGCAGGAGAACAGGTTTTTACGGCATTTTTGCGCGACATTACCGCTGCCAAGCACCTCGAAGCGAGTCGCCTCCAATCCGAAGCAGAGTTACGAGAGAGTGAAGAACGCTGGAGATATGCGATCGAAGGCAATGGGGATGGACTTTGGGATTGGAACGCGCAAACCGATAAAGTCTTCTTTTCACGTCAATGGAAAATCATGCTGGGTTTCGCTGAGAACGAAATCGGCAACGATTTGAGTGAGTGGAACAGGCGATTGCACCCCGATGATAAGGCACAGGTATATGCTGCCTTTGAGAAGTATTTTTCGGGTGAAGTGCCGCAATACAGCAGCGAATATCGCGTTTTGTGCAAAGACGGTTCCTATAAATGGATTCTCGCTCGCGGCATGGTGATGAGCCGAGATCAGGCAGGAAAGCCGCTGCGAGTGATGGGAACCTACACCGATATTGGTGAACGAAAGCGAATTGAAGTTGCGCTCAAAGAAAGCGAACAATTTTTGCAGGACATTATTAATTCTGCGGCTGAAGCGATCTGGGTGGTTGAGCAATTAGAGGATGGAGGATATCAGCTCATTAGTATGAATCCATCGATCGAGACAGCCACGGGTATCCCGTCGCATCAATGGATAGGCAAACGAATCGATGAACTGTGGGACAGCAAAATAGCCGCCCAAATCTACTCTCGCTACCGTAAATGTATTCAGCAGAACGCAACCATTACCTATGAAGAAGAACTGCCCTTTGCGGATCGTCCTCGCTGGTTTTTGACTACCCTAACGCCCCTGCACAACCGAGGTTCAGGCCTACGGCTACTAGGAACCAGCATGGATATTAGCGATCGCAAACTGGCAGAAGTGGAACAAAAAGCACAGCAAGCTTTCCTGCGACAAGTCATTGATGCCGTTCCCAATAACATCTTTGTTAAAAACCGGGGAGGACGCATTTTAATTGTGAATCAGGCATCCGCAGATATCCACGGAACCACCGTTGAAGCGATGCTGGGCAAACGAGAAACCGACTTCAATCCCAATTTTTCAGTAGAACAGCTCAAAGAAATCCTGGCGGTGAATCATCAGGTGATGCAAACTCGGCAACCCTACACTTATCTTTCGCAGTCGATCGTGAATGCGAGGGGTGAAGCTTGCTGGCATCAAACGGTCATTAATCCTTTGGTAAATGTACACGGACGGGTGATAGGAATTGTGGGAGCTACCACAGATGTCACTGCCCGTAAACTCACTGAGCAAGCTCTGCAACAGGCAAAAGAAGCCGCAGAAGCCGCAAACAAAGCCAAGAGTGTCTTTCT
>NZ_JACJOR010000213.1:0-10989 GCF_014695615.1 Leptolyngbya sp. FACHB-711 | reverse complement strand
CCCAGTTCCGGGGGCAAGGCGACCATTCACCTGCTGACTAAATGTGCCCGGAGCAAACTGAATTTTTTCCAGGGCAGTATGGTTTAAAGTTTTAACCTGCTCGGCTGCCATACCGTGCCACACCTGACCGATCGGCTGATCGATAAAATTTTGCCCCTGCTGGTCAGGAAACAGCGCGAAAAAGCGAGCATCGGTCAAGTCGAACAGCGATCGACTGCTGACATAAAGCTGGTTGATCTGCTCTTTCCAGCGATCGCGATCGGCTTTGGTGTAGCTGCCGAGCTTCTGGCGGACAGTTTCGCTCAAGTTCGTCTCAAGCAGGCTGAGCCACTCCGCAGCAATGATATCCCAGGTTTTTCGCAGCTCCTGATCCTGAGGTGCATTGGTTAGCGTGCGCCCCTGCTGATCGGGATAGCGGGTATAAAACGTTTGATTGGTAAGCTGCACGAGAAAGGAAAAATCAACGCCAAGGCTCTGGCTCCGCTGCTGAGGCGTCATTTGACGATTTCCTTGCTGAGAACTCGGACTACGACTGGAAAAAAGCGGCAGCCATCGATCGTGTGCCATCCAGCCTGCCCCACCCAGAGCCAGCACCACACCGCCCAACGCCGCCCATTGGTGCCACTGAACCTGATTTTTTGCTTGACCCCTAGCAATGGTTTGAGGCGCAGTGGGAGCAGTCGCCATGCCTGGGGGAGAACCGCCTGATATCGCCTGAGGAGAATGAAGATGTTCAGCGATCGGAGCCGTGGGCAGATGAGCAGTCGCGGCATTTTCCTGAACCTGAAGCGGCAGTTGATGGGCAGCCGGAACCAAATTGGCTTGCTGAAGTGCTGTTAACACGGCATCAGCAGAACGAAATCGATCGTCAGCGTGGGAGGCCAGCATTCGCTGTAAAATCTGGGTCAAGGCTGGGCTGATTGCAACCGATCGCTGCCACTGCGGACGGGTGCCCTTCATTTCGAGCAGCCATGTGGGTTCCTGCCCCGACAGCAGCACCAGCACGGTGACGGCAAGGGCATACAAATCGCTCTGAGGGGAAACAACCCCCTGCTGCATTTGCTCGATCGGGGCATAGCCAATTTTGCCTAAACGGGTCGCGGCAGGAGCAACCTGAGCGGGAGGTACAAACTGCAATTCAGCCGCCGCCGAAACTTGTTTTACGCCGCCGAAATCAATTAGAACAGGCAAACCGTCACTCGATCGCAGAATCAAGTTGTCGGGCGAAATATCGCGGTGAATCACGCCAGAGTGATGTAAATAAGTTAGAACGGGCAAAATCTGGGTCAAGAGCTGGCAAACCTCTGGCTCCCTGAATGTGCCTCCCTGCTGCTGTCGCTGCTGAAGCAGTTGCCCATAGGTTTCTCCAGGAATGTAGTCCTGCACCAGAAACAGATGACTGCGATCGCCCAGCACCGCCCGAAACAGTTCCCGAAAACGCGGAATCTGAGGATGATGCAAGCCGTAGAGAATCCCTGCTTCTCGCTCAAACAATTCTTCTGCTTTTTGCAGCGAAGACGTGCCCTGAACCTGCGGCGCAAATTCCTTCAGCACACAGGCCTCACGAAATCGGTTTAAATCTTCGGCAAGGTAGGTGCGCCCAAAGCCGCCGTGCCCGAGTTCTCTGACGACTCGATACCGATCGCCTAAAATCAAGTCCTGCTGCATTGCCCGACTGCTCAGCTTCTCGCCGCACAGATAGCAAAATCGGTTGTCGCCCGGATTCGGATGTCCTCGACTGCAAAAAACAGCGGCCATAGAAATAGAAATAAAAGAATAGGAATAAAAATGGAGGTTGTAGACTAGCTCACCCCTAGCTTAATGGAAGTCCCTTCGACTGTGGAAAAAGGGCCCACTACTTCAGCCGCAGTCGCAGAGAAAATTCACATAAGCTGGAACCTTTTGCCGCGATCAGCTCGTCTGTATTAACAAGATTCCCATGATAAGATTCCCGCCCCTATCATCTGGCTCTCCTTTTGACTCTACTTTTATCTACGTAAGGAATTGCGGAACTATGAGGACGTTTGTGCTGGCTGCTGTTTCCTCGCTGACTCTGACAACAGGCTTAGCAGTTTTTCCGGTTCGTGCTTCGACTTTAATCAGCAATACCTCATTGCTATTCGCGCAGCGCGGAGGGTTAGGAGACGCAGAAGAAATCTGTACCGAGCAGGCAGAAAATCGGGGACTGCGGGTGCGTGAGATTTTATCGATCCAGCCGGTAACGGGCGGAGCTGAGGTTCAGATGCAGGTGAGCCAGCGGCAGGGTAGCTCTTTTGTAGTGGGGTGCGACTATTCCAGCGGGACGGGCAATGTGCAGCTTTACCGGCTGGAGGGAGTCGATCGCAGCGATCGCGATGATGACGACAACCAAGACTGGCGCAGAACCTATTCCGATGGCGGCAGCGTTCGCAGCCAGAGTGATGCCGAAGATGTGGCGCGGGCAGTTGTGGGTCAGCGGCTCAGCATTCGCGACCCCTACTCAGATGTGGTGGAGATTGATGATGTCGATCGCGTCGAGAGCAATCGTGCCTGGGAGGTGAAAGGACGGGTCAACGGTGCGCCCTTTATCGTACGGATTCGTGCCAGCGATGCCTATGTGCTGGGATTTGATTTGTTTTAGTTTGAATTCATGAAACTCAAAGTTCTTTTTTCGGCGATGCTAGGTGGAGCGATCGCATCGATGGGTTGTTCTGCCCCTGAAAACCCCAATGCCGGTTCGCCTTTTGCTGCACCCGCAAATTCTTCAACGGTTGCGGATTCGCGTGTGATTAGCAGCCCGGTCATTTCGGCTCCGGCTCAAGATGCCACTGCTCCGGCAGCCGAGTTTTTGATTGTCCCCGGAGCGCGAGTCGGGCAGATTACAGCCGCAACAGCATTTGACGATCTGGTGAATCTCTATGGCTCGGAGCAATTAACAAATCAGCAGTTTTCCGTGGGCGAAGGCGAAATGCGCCCCGCAACACGAGTAGATCTGGGCGAAACGCGATCGTTCACCGTGATCTGGCGCGATGAAAGCCGGACGCAAGCCGAAGCCGTCTCGCAGTTGGGCACAGAGTGGAAAACGGCTGAGGGTATCGGCATGGAAGCCACCCTGATGGATTTACAGGCAGCTTTGGGACCGTTTCAGCTTTATGGCTTCGGCTGGGATTATTCAGGAACAGTTGTGCTTACCGGAACTCGGCTGGCTCAATATGAGGACTTGCTCATTCTGCGGCTGGCTCCTCAGCCAGGAACGATCGAAATGCGATCGGCTGACTTCGAGGCAGTCATGGGAGACCAGCTTTTTGACTCTGATAATCCTCACCTGGAAGCCCTTTATCCGACGGTGAATCGAATGATTGTCAGGCTGACTAAAGCTCCTTAGCCTGAATACCTAGCCTGTCCACATCAGGCATTCTTGTGAGCATTTTCAGGTTGGCAGCCCCCCAAATCCTCCAGGGGGACTTTCAACTCCGAATTAGGCTCGGTTTCTTCCAGAATTAAGGGGTTAGGGGGCAAGCAGTAGCAATTTGAACCTGGGTAGCAAGATGGAGGTACACCGTAGTCTCTCTACAGCAGGGATTAGCGGAAATCAAGCTCCTTGAAAGCTCACCCTAAGCCTTGATCCATTGTTCGGGTTGGGAGCCTTGCACCCATTGATAGCCATTGCAAGCAAGCCAGGAAGTCACATTGCCGCGAATCGGAGAGATAAAGACAGGCGTGGGGGCACTGTCTCCGTTTTGCACATCAACAGGAAGGACCTGAAACCGGGTCGAAGGGGTTTCAGGATTAAAGACAACGGTCACTGTTTGAGCCATAGGAGGGAATGAAAAAGTACTTAATTTTTGCCAAACCGAGGGTGCTTTTATTATCTAATGTTGTGTTGTGTTAGCGATCAGATTGCCTAATCTGTAAGACAACCGAATGGGTGACGCAACCTAATCAGCAGGACTGATGCGATCGATCCGCTTAAACTGCCCGCGATCGTCTACCGTCCAGACATCGTAGTTGCCTTTGACATCCCCAGCGCGATCGATGTCGACTTTGCCGCTGACTCCGTTGTAGTTAATTTCTTGTCCGTTCTTGAGTAGAGCCAGCCCTTCGCACACATGGTTCACCGTCATCCCTGGAGGATTGGCAACCTCTCTCAGCTTTGCCTGGATTTCCTCACGGCTGTTTGATTTTGCTGCCTGAGCCGCCAGCATCACTAGGGCAGCAGCATCCCAGGTTTGCCCCACAAATAGTCCCGGAGGGCTGCCAAACTGCTCCTGCCACAGTTTCGCTAAATCAGAAAAGGCTGAACCATCTGATGCCGGAGCCGTCCCGATCGCTCCTGACAGAAGAGACGTGCCATCCGTCGCTTTGCCCACTCGTTGAACAAAAGCATCGATGCGAACTTCGTCTGTCAGCACGACTGGAACTCCCTCTGTTAACCCCATCTCAGCCGCAGATTTTAGCAGCGACGCACCTGCTCCCGGATCAAGAATAGCGATGACTGCATCAGGCGGATCAAAGGGACGAAACGCAGCATAGGCAAACTCTTCCAGTGTAAAGGGGTCAGCGTTAACGGCGTAGCGCAGGGGTTGAGTTTTATCAAGTACAGTGCCGCCTTGCTTTTCAAAAGCCGCAATAAATGCTTGTTCAAGAGCGATCGCATCGGGCTTGCTAACCGTAATCGTTGTGACGGTGCGAAAGCCGCGTTTCTGGGCGAGCTGTGCCAGAGCGATCGCTTCCTCCGTTTCGGAAGGAACCGTTCTTGCCCAAAATCCTTTGTATGTTCCCTGCTGGGCACGATTAGTCAATGAGGAGCTAACGCTGGCAGGCGAAATCAGCAGTACTTTATTCTGAACAGCAACGGGTAGGGCTATCGCAGTTACCTCGCTCGAAAACGCTCCTACAATCGCGCTGACTCGATCGGCTTCGACAAGCTTGTCCAGGGTCAGTGCTCCATCGAGTGGTTTAACAGCTTGGTCTTCGACCACCAGAGAAACAAAGGCATTATTCACGCCGCCGCAGCGATTGACCGTATCCACCAGGAGGGGCAACGTTTGAAGCATCGGTCGTCCTACCTGACCCAAATCTCCGGTGACAGGCAGCATTGCCCCTAGCTTTAATCCGCCCTCGCTGCGGGGCTGGCGATCGGGGCGTTGGGAATTGTTCTGCTGATTGTGCTGGCTCCAAAACGGACGCTCGCCCAGCAGTACCGAAGAGTGACAGCCTACCAGCAGGAATCCCAGGAGACTGGAGCCGATTACCCGGTAGGGAAAACCGCTTCGCAACGCCGCAGGGCTGAACTCGCGAAGCCAGGATGTGAAATCGCGCAATAGGGGCATAGGCTACATTCAGCAGAACAAAGATTCAGGGATGAGCGTCCTTTGACGAGCCTATCATGGCACAACCCTCAGCTTGCACCACAACCCTAGAGTTTAATTTGTTTGAGCTGAGCGCGGGGATCGGTGCTGCGGTTATCGCGCAGGGTTTCGTATGCCTGCTGCTCGATCGGGCTAAGGCTGGTTGACGGTACAATCACCACTCGCACCATCTGATCACCTCTGCCGCCCTTGGGATTGAGCCAGCCCTTACCCCGTAGCCGCAAAGTTTGACCTGATCGAATTCCGGCAGGAATGTTCATCGTGACGCTGCCATCGGGAGTAGGAATTTCGATCAACGCACCCAGAACCGCTTCATCGGGAGCGATCGGCACTTCGCAGGTCAAATTGTCGCCCTCAAACTTAAAGAAGGGGTGAGACTGCACTTCCACAGTTAGGTAAAGATTACCGCGCTGCTGATTGTAAGGATTCACCTGTCCCTTGCCGCGAATGGTCATGCGGCTGCCCGGTTTGACTCCGGCAGGAATCCGCACCTTGATGTCTTCAGTGCCGACGCGCAGATTTTTTTGAACGCCATGAAAGGCTTCTGAGAGGGTCAGGGTCAGGGTAGCTTCCAGATCAGTCGGAACGTTAGCGGCGGAATTTCCAAAGTCTGCATAATCGCTGAATCCACCATATCCAGAACTGCCCGGATTGGTGCGATAGGTGTAGGCGCGACGACCCCCGCCCGGTGCACCCGCAGTGCCGCCAAATTTACCCAGCAGCTCGTTAATAAATTCGTCAAAGCTGCCGTACTGACTGAAATCAAATCCGCCAAAATCTGCGCCCGGAGTTCCGGTCGGACTACTGCTTGGAGTGCCAACCCGGTTCCAGTACTGACCAAACTGATCGTACTTGCGCCGCTTATCAGTATCAGATAAGACTTCGTATGCTTCGTTGACTTCTTTAAATTTTGACTCTGCCGATTTATCCCCTGGATTTACATCAGGGTGATATTTCCGCGCCAGTCGTCGGAATGCCTGCTTAATTTCATCTGCACTGGCAGTTTTGTTGACTCCCAGGACAGCGTAGTAGTCTTTAAAGTCGGTTGCTGCCATTCAGCCAATTCCTTTAAGCACTTAAATATAGCATCTGCCTATAAGCTATCAGGATTCTGACCTGCTGCGGGTTCGGTTGCAAGGCAGGAAATAGGGAAATTCCCGTACTTTAGCCCGTTAGAAATTCAGCGTTTGGGGTTCAGAACTTTAGCAGGGCAGGGATATCTATAGCTCTTATCGATCGAATGGGTATAAAAGCTCCACCGTTCCGAATTCCGAATTATTCCTACGCTAGTTCTTGAGTCATAATTCGCCGCAGGATTTCTGTGACTTCTGCCGCAACTCTGGCATCGAGCTGTCTGGCTTCTTCGGCTGCATTATTAAGAGCTTTGGCAGCTCGCAGCGCAAGGCTAAAGGTACGCAGGACGGCAGGTTTCCCTGCTTGAACCGGACGATGATCTCCTAAAGGGAGGTGCTTCGTATCAATAAACCAAACCAGCCCTACATAGCAAAGCTCAGTGCGATCGCGAATTTGACTGCGCCCAAACCCCACTTTAGAGACAATTACCGGAGCCTGAATGCTGCTGCTCAGGTGCAGCCGCTCGATCGCCCCATCTAGATAGCGAGCGTTATCCATTGCCATTGCCCGCACCACCGTTTCTAAACTGCTCCACTGCACCGCTGGCAAACTGGCAGCCGTCGGTAAATAATTATGCCAGCCTAACATCGCGGCGAATCGTGCCAGATCGCAGGTTGAAATGGCATTTGTGCCCAGATGATCGCTGTAGGCAGATTTAAGCAGCACGGCTTTTGTGGTCTGGCTCCAGAGGTCGGGGTTTTGGATAAAGGGCGGTTCGTCGTAGCGTCCGGTAAAGTCGAGATAGCGATTGCCTGTCAGGTTTCTCACCCAGTTTTCCAGTTCTGGCGGGGTAAAAAATTGCTTAAAGGTTGCCGCCGCTGCATTTGATGACGCGATCGCGCGTTGATAGCTCATCGGATCCACTGCCAGATTATAAAATCCATACCCTTCTGGGCTGCCCACCGGACGCACCAAACAATCTCGCACGTTCGCGTCGGGCTGGACTGCGTTTGCCTGACAAACCACATTGAGCAGGGGAATGATTTTTGTCGTACTCCACATTTCAACGTTATCCAGTGCGTTTCTGCCTGACCAGTGGGTTTGCATTGTGCCGTTGACAAGGCTGCCAACGCAGAGGCAAGCCTCTTGAATATCGGGATGAAGAAAGTCTAAGCCAGTGCTATCGATCGCGGGCAGTGTGCCGTATTCAGGAAACGGAGTAAAGAAAACCCGCTGATTCGTTCCCGTTAAAACATTGCTGTCGCCCAGCGAGGCGATACGAAGCCGTTCCGCCGAGGGGGTAATTACCTCTTCGTCTAGTTTTGCGGCTAAACGGGCTGGAAACTGCGAGATATCAGCAAAGTAGCGTGAACTGGCAGCCCCGCGATCGAGAAATGCCAGCCGATTGCCGGGATAAGCGACTTCCTGCGCCAAAAATTCTTTGTAGACTGCGTTTCGATCTTGCGCCGATGCCAGAAAATAGTCGATCGGGTCAGCGTGGGTGAGCGTCCAGCCCAGCTTTTCATCCAGCACGCCTGTTTTCATCGTGTTTAGACTGTAGAAATCACAAAACGTGGTTAAACCCTGCTCGGTCTCAAAATTGTATTCCCCGTTAATGCGATCGGCTGGATAAAACTGAAAATTGGCAAGCACCGTTTGAATGTCCTGCATCAGCCGGGCACTGCCGCGCCATTGCGGAAAGGCAACCGTGACATTCCCCTTCAGGTCATTAATTCCTAAACCACAGGTGGAATACGCAAGCGGTACTGCATGATTTAGCTTGAGAACACGACACAAAATCGCGGCAACCTCGCCTCGTGTAGCGTTCTGATCGGGATAGAACTGCCGCACATCCGGATAGCTCACCACAATATCTTGCAGAATTGCTGCCGCAGTGGGCCAGCGCGTCCAGTCGGGAATGCGATCGGCATCTTTAAAGTAAAGCTTCAAAATTTGCAGTGGATGAGCAGGCGACTCAAAGCCCAGTGCCGTCCCCAAAACCGCCATAACCTGAGTACGTGAAATCGGTTGATTGGGTAGAAACGTCCCATTGTGATAGCCCGAAAACCAGCCGTTCAGGGAGGCTTGCTCAATGCCAGAATATGCCCAGTAAGCCGCAGGAACATCAGAAAACGCGATCGCTCCATTGATCGCCCCATTGAGTGCCCCATTAAGGGAACTGCTTTGCATCGGCTCACGCACAGGCTCGGCGTCAAGAAAAATGAGCGACAAAATGACTGCAAATTCCGCTCTGGTCAGGAAACTGTCCGGGCGAAAGGTTTGGTCTGGATAGCCGTTGAGGATACCCCGTTTCGCGATCGCCTGAATTGAGGCTTCTGCCCAGTGATTTTGAATATCTGAAAACAAAGAAGAAGTTCGATCGCTTGCGATACCACTGCCCCCGATCAGGCGTTCAACTTTGCGGTAGCCCAAGACAAGGGAGGCAAAACTAAAACTTAAGACAAGAAACTGACGGCGAAAGATCACACGCATCGCATTCGCGTTGACTCCGCCTCTTTTCATGCCAGTAAAGATGGTTTAAACGATATAGAGAATGGCACAGAAAACAAATCGAATCGACATTCAATTCATCAAGGCGTCAGTGCATCTTCTCATTATGCAGCGCGATTAATTTTGGTTAATTAAAAAGGACTCAATTTCCTGATTTTTGACTTGATTCATCAGAGCAATGCGCTGAATCAGCCGATCGAATCCCTCCTCTAAGCTGGGCGGCGCACCTGCAAGCTGACGGTGCATTCGCAAAATCACTTCTGGAGGAACCTGGCGCCATCGATTCTGGTTGCGTTCTAGACAAAGGGCAAAGGGCGTATCAACCCAAAATCCCGTGATTGAGTTGAAGCCGATCAATCGAACTTGCTGTAGGAATCGTCGACGATCGCGACGACGGACATTGGTGGCATCATAAATTGCGCCCTGAAGTCTGCCCTGCCGAATTGCGCCGATCGCCTGCCGGAACTGTCGCTGCACTTCTCGCTGAACAAGATTCCAGTCGCCCTGAATCGCTTCGTTGCCAAAAAGCTGTTCCCGAATTTGATCGGTCGAGATGACCCACTGCTGACTTTCCTGGGCAAGTTGAGCAGCTAGGGTAGATTTTCCGCTTCCCGGCAAGCCGATCATCAGCGTCAGCGGGATCTGAGAAACAGAGAGAATTTCTTCTGTACCGGAGAGGGAAGCGATTGCCCCTTGAGAAAACGGCGAGGCGATCGAATTCTGGGACGGGTGAGGCGGCTGGAATGACACAGATGGCTGCCCCCTTTGTTCCTCTATATAACTGTTGTGGACAGTACACCGTTATGGACACCGTAGCCGAATTGAGAGAGGCAGGGGGACAATTCGGATGATAACCATGACGGTTCCAAACCGCCTTTCGTCCTGGAAAATTATCGCCGGGAAACCGATCGCTCAATCATCCCCTAAATAATCGTCCCATCTGGAATGACAGCGTTCTTAAACACGACCACAATGCCATTGCGAATGTAGAATCCCTCTTCTTCGCGCATGGCTTCTTCAACGCGGTCTTTGTTAATGATCTGCACATCGCAGCCAATATGGGCATTCTTATCGACAATTGCCCGTCGAATCGTCGAGTTTGCACCAATTCCCAGAGGAATTTCGTGCTGTTCGCAGTCGGTCTGCCGTTCTGCAAAGGGCTGATAAAAGTCAGATCCCATGATTAGCGAATCTTGAATGACTGCGCCTGCTTCAACGCGGCTGCGAATGCCCAAAACAGAGTGATGAATCTGGCATCTTTTCAGAATGCAGCCTTCACCAATCATCGATTCAGTGATCTGGCAGTCGAGCATTTTGGTCGGAGGAAGCGATCGACCCCTGGTGTAAATCGGGGCTTTTTCGTCATAGAAACTAAAGGGCGGCTGCGGTTGCCGAGTCAGTGCCAGGTTTGCTTCGTAGAAGGCTTCGATCGTTCCGATGTCTTCCCAGTAGCCCTTAAACAGGTACGCCTGAATATTGTGGGTTTGGGCAGCGGCGGGAATGATTTCTTTGCCAAAGTCGGTCTGGGATGGGAACTGCTTCAGCAGATCGATCAGCACCTGCCGCTTGAAGACATAAATCCCCATCGACGCGATAAAGGGCTGCTCTTTTGCTTCTTCGGGGGTGAGTCCCAGAATAGTGGTATCTACCATTGCCTGCTTCAAGGCATCGCCTTTGGGCTTTTCGCTAAAGGAGAGAATGCGCCCCTGCTCGTTGATTTTGATCAGTCCAAAATCCGATGCTCGCTTCTCGTCCATCGGCAGCACTGAAATCGTGATATCAGCGTTGGTTTCCCGATGGCGGCGAACAAAGTCGGAGTAGTCCATCCGATAAAGATGGTCGCCTGACAAAATCAGGTATTCATCGACATCCCATTCCTCAAACAGCCAGATATACTGCCGCACGGCATCTGCCGTTCCCTGGAACCAATTGGGGTTTTCTGGCGTTTGCTGCGCTGCCAGAACTTCGACAAAGCTTTCCTGGAAACTCGTGCCGTTGTAGGTTCGGGAAATGTGTCGGTTCAGCGAAGCAGAGTTAAACTGCGTCAGAACGT
>NZ_JACJOR010000212.1:0-3391 GCF_014695615.1 Leptolyngbya sp. FACHB-711 | reverse complement strand
TGTCGCGCTCTGGCAATGCGAGATTTGACGGTTCCGAGGGTAACGCCTGTGATTTCGGCGATTTCCTCATATGCCATGCCTTCAATCTCACGCAGGACGATCGTAGTCCGAAAGACTTCCGGTAGGTCAGCAATTGCTGACCGGAGCTGATCGTAAAATTCCTGCGTTGCCAGTTGCTCTGCCGGGCCCGGATCGTCTGAGGCAATCTCCCAATCCATTTCTCCGTCTTCTACGCTAAGCGGTGCATCTAATGACAAAGGCGCATTAACCCGCTTCCGCTTTCGCAGCTCGTCGTAAAATAGATTGGTCGCGATCCGGCTCAGCCAGCCCCGAAACTTTCCGGGTTCCTGAAGCCGCTTAATATTCCGGTAGACCCGAATCCACACTTCCTGAGACAAGTCTGCCCGATCAGTCCAGTCAGGGGCAAGGTGATAAAGCACCTTTTCGACATGGGAGTGATAGCGACGAATCAGTTCAGCGAAGACAGCTTTTCCAGGACGTAGACCTTCCTGGCATTGCAAAATTAGGTCGAAGTTAGACAGTTTTTCAACTGGCATAGCAGCCTGGGGGGCAATTGCCTCAACCGCTGACCAGGACACAGGAAGAGATTCGCTACTCATGGACAGAACTCGGCTCTGTGGGATTCCAGTATGATGTGACGCTGTCATTTGTGAGATGTTCCCCAATGTTAATTGAAGGTGAATAAGCAATGCGTTCGCTCTGGGCTGGAGGTTCTTAGGTTCTTAAACTGTCTGAGCCTTGGTTGGCACGATTACTGAGATCCGCTTATTCGGAAGTTTTAGAAAACTTTGAACGTTGAAAGCCAACTAATTCTAAAGATTTAGAAGGGCTTGAACGTTGCTAGCAGTATGCTGCCCTGTTAGGATGCCGCCTTGAGGGGTTGACCCTGAAGAATTCTTGAATACTTCTTATCTAACCTTCTGAAGTTTCAGAAGTTTCTGAACATTCATTATATGGAAAACTCAGTGCGGGAACAAGGTCTCTCTATAGAAATTTGTAATTGAAGCGAAAGAATTAACTTGAAGAGAAAGGACGATTTTTCCCCCGTACCAAGTTCCCGAAACAGATACCTTTGGGCGGAATGCACCAAACCCTAAGAAATCCCTTGATCCCAACGATTCCTCAATCGATCGCCTCAGCATAGCGAGAGTGCCAATCAAAAAACTGTCTCACAAAGAAAACTGTCTCACAAAGATTAAGTTTCCCCCTTCCCTCCCCTGATCCCTCATCCCCAACTCACCCCTCTCTATGCACAGCCAAAACACCACGACAACTCAAATCACCTTCCACTACCTCAACGGTCACACCGAGTCGTTTAACTTGTTCGAGTCGATCGACAATACGACTCCGCAGGGGCTACAGCTCGAAGTGCGGCACTTGCTCCAGCGCGATTGGTGGATTTTGAACTTGCCAGAGCAAACGGTCATGATCAATATTGCAAACGTGACCAAAGTTGAAGTGAAGCCCACCCTTGCTCAGCTTCAGGGAGAAGGTATTTTCTCAGACGTGGAGCGAGTGACGGCTTTAAATCGATCGCGCTAGCAGGTCTTCTACAACCCACCCTTAGGAGCAATACGATGTCTAATCAGCAGCCTCACAAAGCAACCGTTAGTCTGGTTCGGGCAGCGTCCTACGATCGATCGCCATTAGAAGCGGCTCTGCGTGCCCTGCTAGAGCCATTAGGAGGAATGAGTGCATTCGTGAAACCCGGCGATCGAGTGCTGCTTAAGCCCAACTTGCTGACCGGGGCACGTCCGGGCAAGGAATGTACGACTCGACCAGAAGTGGTTTACTGGGTGGCAAAACTGGTGCAGGAAGCGGGGGGTGAGCCTTTTTTAGGGGACAGTCCGGCATTTGGCAGCGCGAAGGGAGTTGCTGTGGCAAATGGTTATGCACCAATTTTGGAGGAGCTAAATCTATCGATTATCGACTTTCAGGGTCAACGCTACGAAACGGTGAGCAAGGAGTTTAATCACCTGTTGTTGAGCAAAGAGGCGATCGAGGCAGATGTCGTCATCAATCTGCCAAAAATTAAATCTCATGTTCAGCTCACCCTGACCATGGGCGTAAAAAATCTGTTTGGCTGCGTTCCTGGCAAGATGAAAGCTTGGTGGCATATGGAAGCCGGAAAAGACAGGGTGCGGTTTAGCAATATGCTGGCAGAAACGGCAAGGGCAATTGCTCCTGATTTGACGATCGTGGACGGCATTATTGGGCACGAAGGCAACGGACCCAGCGGTGGCGAACCTCGACCGCTTGGAGTTTTAGCGGCATCGGCGAATGTGTTTGCAGTCGATCGGGCGTTAGTGGAAGTGCTGAGTGCTGATCCCGCCATGATTCCAACGGTGGCAGCTTCGATACGGCTGGGCTTTTGTCCAGATTTAGACCAAATTGAGTTTCCTGCGCTCACCCCTGCGGAACTGCGCGTCACAGACTGGAAGCTGCCCGAAAAACTGATGCCGATCGACTTCGGACTGCCGCGTGTACTGAAGTCTACGTTTCGCCATTTCTATATTCGGTTTATTAAGGAGCCGATCGCCGCTTACGGTGGACGCTAGAACTGTAAAAAAATGGATTAAATAAGCCCCGCTTACCTTCGGTGTGAAAGTGAGCGAGGCTAGCCTTGCAGTCAATTCAGCTCTAAGAGTAACGATCGCTAGGCGCGAACGGCAAGCCGGAAAATGCTGCTCAGAATATTAAACAAAATGGAATTGACAATGGTGAGGGCGATCGCTCCCAGAATTGCACTCCAAATTCCCAAACGCAAACGGAAGCCTTCAACGAGCTTTGCAGATAAACCAAAAACAATTGTGTTGACAACTAGCCAGAGAATGCCCAGCGTCAAAACATTTAGAATTGTGGAACCTGCAATCCAACCCAGCAGCCAGTTCAGCACGCCAAACACGACACCCGCAGTCAGAGCCTTGCCCACATTATCGACCTCGACCCCGATAAAGGGAATCTTTGAAATAATCAGCAAGCTAATGGCGGTGACGGCAACGCCAATCAGAAAGGGAATGAGGAAATTCATCGAGTTCTTATCTCCTATTTTGTTGATGTTTTGTTGATTGTTAATCAAGCGGAATCGATAAAGAAAAACCCGAACTGATACAGATTTTGCTCAAACTTCAGATTTTACTCAAACTTCAGATTTTGCTCAAACTTTGGGCAGGGGCTGAACGAAAAAACCCTTCAGCGCGACGGCTCCTCCGAAGCTTGTGAAGCAATCAATGACAGCAACCCAACGGATTGTCATGCCTTTATGAAAGGAAAAAAGTTTCAAGTTAAGTAAAGAATAGACATTAAAAGCTGTCAAGCGATCGGATACAAACTCCTTGTTACAACTAATTTCCTCTCGATACTCTGCCCC
>NZ_JACJOR010000211.1:0-6666 GCF_014695615.1 Leptolyngbya sp. FACHB-711 | reverse complement strand
GATGCATTTTTTCGACGTTCTACTCAGTGTCTTACTGCTCATCTTTTTCCTCTTGCTTAAGCAACTAAAAACAAAATTTCGACAGCATTATTAGTAAATCCGCAACCCTTTTAGATCACGGATGATTAACACAAAACTACAGCCCTTTCAAAGCTGAGGTCGTACAAGAAATGGGATGCAGGAGTGATGTCCCTGCATGGAAACTGTGCCCCTACATCCCCTCATACCTTAGTAGAGTGGAAAAAACTCATTTCAGCTTGCTATTTAGTCTTGGGAAGACTCAATCCCAATAGGAAAATCGGTTGTCGTGGTCGTGAAAGTGGTTGTGGTTGTGAAAGTGCAGACTAAGGTTGTGGTTGTAGCTGTAAACGTGGTCGTAGTCGTGGTGTTCTGGGCTCCACCCGTTGTTAAACGCAGGTTTTTTAACTGAGCTAGCTCTTCTGGCGTTTCAGCAAAATTTTTCATTGCGACTTCCCACGCTTCTGAGCCAACACCTTCGCGAGAAACTCTTTCAGCCTGCTTTTTGAGCCTTTCAGCAAAGGTTCTATCAGCTAACGCCCGATCGAGAACTTCTTGAAATTTCATGATTCATCCTCCTTCTTGTAGCAGTTTTAGAAAGCTCAGTAATGTCAAGACAAAACTTTGATAAACGTGACTCAATCAAAGTTCAAATTCACGTGACCTCTGAGTTTCTACTGTTAATCTTGACGAACCTGCACAGCTAATGCTATTACCCACCTGGGTACTAAAAGCCTATCCGAACACCCGTATTGCTCTCACCACAATGCATGCACAAGCGAGGTGAATCATCCCCAGATAGTTTTCTTTATGTTTCTCCCAACGAATCAATAAGCGTCGAGATCAATTCATCCATGCGTGTGTTCGCTCAACGACCCATCGTCTTGCTCGGTAGTTGGGAATATCATGAATGATTCGTTTTCCTTTATCCCGGGATGGAATATGTCCCACATATCCCCAGGCTTTAACAATCTCTCGCACTTTATGGTAGTCATACCCTTTGTCTAAACACAGATTGCAAACTTCAGTGTCACCGGGAATAATGCGTTGTGCTGCTATTGTCATTTCGGTCATCTTCATGTCATGACGATTGGCTCCTTCAATGGCGATTGCAAGTGGGATGCCTTTACCATCGGTTAACAGACTGCGTTTGGTGCCCAACTTCCCTTGGTCAGTGGGATTAGCTCCCGTTGCTTTTTCCCCCAACGGTGCTTTGACCATTGCACCATCCATCGCCATCCACTCCCAGTCGATGCCAACCGCCTCGGCATACTGTTCTAACCCCAACTCCCACATGCGTTCAAACACGCCCTGCTCAACCCACAGCTGAAAACGATCATGAACGGTACTAGAAGCACTTAAACAACGAGGTAAAGCGTTCCACTAGCATCCGGTTCGCAGCACATAGAATACGGCATTTAAGGCTTTGCGATCATTCATTCTGGCGTCATCCTTTCGGCTTTGGAGCTTCGAGTAGAATGGCTGCTTTTACCCGTTCCCAGACTGGGTCGGGCAGCAGAAAAGTGGGGTCAATGTCTGTGAAGCTCATGGAGTTCTAAACGCTGAAATAGAGCCGCTGCGATCCTCTCACAGCTCTGGGGGTTTTCGGATAGATTTTTAGCAAAGGCTTTTTCAAGCATTGCATCCTGACGTGGGTGGGGTGAGTGGAATGGAAACGTCGGGTCGGATGCTGCCCCAATCGCTGGGTGGGAAACCGCGCTGTTCCGTTTGACCGAGAACTGGGGATTGCCCCTTGTAGTACTGGCTAAACCATCCCTATTGCCTCATTTTGTTTGTCATTCAGAAAGTTTTGCGGCACAGTCAAAGCAACTCTTCCAAAGCGGCGGTCGCGTTCCTGATAATGCAGCAAGGCGCAATACAGTGCTTTGCGATCGAAGTCGGGAAATAGCACATCGGTAAAATAAAGTTCTGTGTATGCGATTTGCCAGAGCAGGTAGTTACTGAGACGCATTTCGCCGCTCGTGCGAATGAACAAATCTGGATCAGGATGTCCTGCTGTATAAAGCTGTTCCTCTAGCTGTGCAGCATCAATTTCTGTGGGATGTAGCGTTCCCTGTTGAACCTGTTGGACAAGCTGACGACAGGCATTGATCAGTTCGTTTCGACTTCCATAGTTGATTGCAACATTGAGATGAACGTTGCAATTGTGGACAGTTTCCTGCGTGGCTCGGTGCATTTCCTGCTGAAGCGACGGGGCAAGGTTTGATCGATCGCCAATAAAAGTAATCTTGACGCCTTCTCGCTGCATTTCTACCAACTCGCGCTGGAGCAGTTGTTCAAACAATCCCATGAGAAACTGAACTTCCGACCGCGGACGCTGCCAGTTCTCGGTGGAAAATGCATAGGCAGTTAACGTAGAAATGCCCCAATCCTTGCAGCAGCGCAACAGTTCCTTCAACGCTCTGGCTCCCTGCCGATGTCCCGCAAACCGAGGCAATCCTCGCTGCATTGCCCAACGTCCATTTCCATCCATGATGACGGCAATGTGGCAAGGCAACCGTTGCGGATCGAGATCCGCTGGTAAGGCTAAAAAGTTTCGCTCATTCATCGTCATGATTTAAAATTCTCCTCACTGAATGACAGGGACTTTCACCCAGTAAGTCCTGCAAAAAGGCTGGAGTCAGACCTTGGTTCCAGCGACCTAGAAGCCGCAGCGCGTGGATGCAGGTCAAGGCAAATGTCCATCGGTTTGTTGCAGACCAGGCTTGCCATCCCAATACCTCAGTCATGCGGTGAAGCGTGCCCACCAAGCTACTGCGATCGCGCTGATAACCGATTCGCCCCTTCATCGTTTGTAGCAAGGTCCAGCCAACACAGGGGAGCGATGAATTTGGGTATGCCCAAACGCCAAAGCCCCAAAACTTTGCCATGTGGTTGATTTCATCCAGCAGCAGTTCATGCAGCACCGCTTGCAAAGGTCCAGTCGTATGGGCCATCAACCAGAGATAAAGGCAGGCAGCTCCATATTCAGTCGCAACCCGGTGCAGCCCGTGACGGTAAAGCGCAATCGTTGGGCTAGCCACAGAGTGATAGGCTCGAACTGCATGGGGCTGAGGAATTATTTTTCTCCCTGCAAGTTGGGTATAAACTCTGAGCAACGCGGGTGTGTGTTGCCGCTCTTCTTTTTCCCAAAGACCTGGTTCTAGCAATTGACCGTCTGCCGCGACCACTCCTCCGACAAAGCGAGCCATCCGGGAATCGATCGGTTCTAGATATTGGCGACTGGTTTGGGTATAACCCCGAATTGGGGCTTCTGTGTCAATCGCCCCTCGTAGAATCGACAGAAACGCCTGGGGCTGTATCCCCACAATTTGATCCAGGGCAATTCTCTGCCAGTCGATCGGTTTCCAGGGGCGGGGTTGAGGGTGGTGAAACTGATTCGGTAAATCCTGAAGGCGATCGTTCAGGTGAGCGATTGAAAAATAATGGTTGAGCAAATCACTTAAATCCTGCTGAGTGGGAGAGCTAGAAAAATCGAGAGAAGCTGATTTGATGTAATGCAATTTGTTGTTATGCATTAGTGGCAGGTCGATCGTCATAGGATAATTCCGTCGAAGATTTGATTGCGATCGTTCACAGCTTAAGCAATCCATCTGCTTCGCGTCAGTCGGGGACAGTCGCCCATTGAACCTGTGCAAAAGTCGGAAAAGTCGGAAAAGTTGGGGATAGAGACACTGGCCGGACTGATTCAGTAGAATGTGTAAAAAACTTCATCAGTTATTCCGCAATGGAAGCTGAAATGGCACTGGTATGGGTGGATCAGCTACTCGCTCGAAAAACTGGAAAACGGCTTAGCGTCCTGCAAAAGGAGATTTTGGGTAAGGTGCTGCGTGGGCAAAAGTACCCGGAGATTGCAGCGCATTCTGGTTATACTGAGGGACACATCAAGGATGTGAGTGCTCACCTATGGAAGGTGCTGTCTGGGTTATTGGGCGAGCGCATTACCAAAAGCACCTGTCGAGTTGTTCTGGAGCGGTATCTCCACACGCTGTCTGAGGTTTCGGCAACATTCCTCCCTGCACAGGCATTGGTGAACGATCGCCCCCCGTCCAAAACTCTTCTGGGTCGGGAAGCGGCAATCGCGCATCTGGATCATCTCGTGCAGCAGGGTTGTAGAGTCATTGTCATTCAGGGCGAAGGCGGTTTAGGCAAAACGACGCTGGCACAGCACTATCTCCAAACGCAAGGATTTGAAGCAGTGCTGGAACTGCTGATGGCAAAAGAAACGCAAAATATTACCTCGGTTGAACGCATTGTTGAGGAGTGGTTAAAACAGGACTTCCAGCAGGAACCGGGATCGGAATGGGGAATTTCGCTGGGACGCTTAAAACGCCAACTGCATCAGCGGCGAATCGGTATCCTGATTGACAACCTGGAACCTGCGCTGGACGCAGAAGGTCGGTTCATTCCACCCCATCGTGCCTATGTTGAGCTACTGCGAGTCCTATCAGATGCTAGAGTTCAGTCTGTCACACTAATGACGAGTCGCGATCGCTTATGTGAACCCGATCTGGCAGTAGAACACTACAAGCTACCCCGGCTCGATCTCGCGGCGTGGCAAACCTTTTTCAGTCGCCAAACGGCGATCGATCTGCCCACCCTGGGGCAAATACATCATGCCTATGGTGGCAATGCCAAAGCAATGGGGATTTTGTGTGGTGCTATTGCTGAAGACTTTAATGGTGACATGGCAACCTACTGGCAGGAAAATCAGCAGGACTTGCTGGCAACACGAGACTTAAGAAATTTAGTGATCAATCAGATCGATCGCCTGCAAGCATTAGATCCGGCTGCCTATCAATTGCTTTGCCGCTTGGGATGCTACCGCTATCAGGAAATGCCGGCGGTTCCCTCGGAAGGAGCGCTGTGTTTACTTTGGGATGTACCGACTAACCAACGACGGCAGGTAATGACTGGGCTGCGGGATCGATCGCTGGTGGAGTGTGAACAAGGCAAATACTGGCTGCATCCTGTGATTCAAGCGGAGGCGCTCGCCCGGTTGCGTGCCAGTCCAGACTGGGAAATCAGCCACCGCAAAGCCGCAGAATTTTGGACGACTCAAGTCTTGACGATTGAGACCGTTCAAGACGCGCTGCAAGCTCTGGAGGCACACTACCACTACATCGAAATTGGGGACTTTGAAGCAGCGGGGAGCGTCATTCTCAAAAGCCGGACGAATCAGTGGCGGCAGTTTTTACCTCTAGGCAGTACTCTCTACCGCATGGGATTGCTGCAACCCGTCCTGACCGCGATCGTCCAAGTGATCCCTAACATTCAATCTCCCGCCAAACTCAGCGAACTCTACAACATCCTGGGAGATTTGTATTGGATTACGGGTCGCATTCAGGAAGCGATCGCCTGTCAGGAGAAAACAATTGGGCTGGTGGATGCTGCTCAGCAAAAGCTCTCTTTCATTACCCGAAACCAGCACACCGTTTACTATCTTCGGATGCTAGAAGTGGATTCACTCCTGAGCATTGGGCTATACCAGATAGACTTATGGGAACTGGAAATCGCCGCCCGACTCTTTCAGCAGGTGATCGACCGAGCGCAAAACACCGCCCATCATCCTTGGGCAGAAAAAGCATCGGTCTGTTTAGCCCTAACCCATTCCTATCTAGGGCAAGCCGATGCCGCCTATTCCTTAGCAGAGACAGCCTATCAATCTATTCTGGCTGAGAAAGTGATCGAACAAACCGGACGATTCGCCTATTTCATTCAGATTCTAGGGCAAACCTACACAAATTTAGGGGAGTTTGAGCGCGCACAGGCAATGTACGATCGTGCCTTGAAATTTGCAGAAGAAAGTCATTACACCCAGGTCAAAGCAAAGACGCTGAATGGACTCGCAGAACTTTGTCGCCGCCAGCAGGCTTTAGACAATGCACTGATGTACCACAAACAGGCGATCGCGCTGCTCGATACAATCGGAGCTGTTTGCGATTTGGCAAATGCTCATTTTCAATTGGGACTCACCTACCAGGCGATCGGTGAATCGCAACTGTGTCAGCACTCATTAGAGCAGGCATTACGATTGTTTAGGCAAATGCAAGCAACAGGACAGATTGAAAGGATTCAACTACAGATTCAGTTCAAGTGACTTCTAGAAGGTGAAAGAGAAAGCTTACAATGATGAAAATTTGTAAAAAAGCCACGAATTGAGTACCTAGTTCTGACAGTTTCAGAGCAACATTCTCAATCAGAAGGGATGAGTACTTAGTTCTGAGAGTTTTATACCAACTGAACAATCTTGGAAACTCACATTTGTTGGTCGGCTTTTCGGTGTATCTTATTTGAAAGTAGGTTACGCTGTGCAAGTCTCACAGAAACCTCTAGATCATTCGTTATCGAGAGAGAGTTATGAAAAGACGCTCTGTGCTGTATGCTTCGCTGTTTACAGCGGGTTTGTTAGTGACGGCTTGTACTCAACCTCAACAGTCTGGGCAAGCAGGGCAGGATACATCCTCCCAGACCCAGGCGACGGGAACTCCCCCTGCTGTTGAACTGACCTTTGTGTCTTATGGAGTCGCGAAGCCGCTGTATTCCAAAATCATTCCAGCATTTCAAGCAGAATGGAAAGAAAAGACAGGTCAACAGGTAACTTTCAAAGAGTCTTATGGAGCTTCC
>NZ_JACJOR010000210.1:0-4429 GCF_014695615.1 Leptolyngbya sp. FACHB-711 | reverse complement strand
CGTAGACAATCTCGTGATCATTGCCATGGCGCATCACAATTTGTTCCACGGCTCCTGCTGCAAAATCAATCCGAATCGCATCCAGCGGAATGCCGTCATAGCCCAGCATTAACCCCGTTTGCCCCGTTGCCAGAAAACAGGAACGAATGCCGCGCTGTCGAGAGAGCCGATTCAGTTCTAAACCTGTGGACATTTTGCCGACGCTCATATCGGTTCCCACGGCCAGCACCCGCCGACAGGACAACGATCGCGCCTTACCACTTCCGATCGCTAGATTCGCAGGTTCTCGTCGCACATCCCAGATCCACTGATCGGACTTTAGCAACGCCTGAAACTCTGGATCATCCGCCATTGAGGTATGCAGCCCGTTCATTACCGACATTCCCGCAGCAACCGCCTGCTTCACCTCCTGCCGCCACGGTTCCGGCAATGCTCCGCCCGATGGCGCAATTCCGATCGCCAGCACATTTGGCTGATATTCGATCGCCTCCTGGGTCGAAGCCACGATCGGTGCATCGCGATCGATTCCGGTCAACTGCAGCAAAGACTGCCCGGCACAGGCGTGATCAATTACGGCGACGATCGGGTTTTCGCTGTAGCGCAGCAGAGAAATTCCGGTTTTTCCCTTCGAGCTTTGGGTTCCTTCGTGGAGCAAAATGGCAATGCGATCGGTCGGTTTCAGCATAGAAGAATGAGGAGAAAAGGCGATCGAGTGAAAAATTCAGATCAGGCGCGAATCACACCCAAGCCGGGCGCATCAGAAGGAATCAAACAGCCCTCCTGCATCGTTGCCCCCACAAACGGGTCATCCTTCAAGTTCAAATGGCTATCCAGATCCAAATGATCTGCTAGAGGTGCAAGCTGAGCCGCCGCCGTGTTCGAGAGAGCGCTGTCGGAATAGCAGCCAAACATCACCTGTAAGCCGCAGGCTTGCGCTGTGTGAATCATCCGCAATGCCTCTGTCAGTCCGCCCGACTTCATGAGTTTAATGTTGATGCCGTTGACCCGATCGGCAAGGGCAGGAATATCGCGGCTGGTAAAGCAGCTTTCGTCTACAAAAATCGGCAGGGGCGATCGGCGATAAACCTGGGGCAAGTCGGCTTCCTGCCCGGCAGCGAGGGGCTGCTCAATATAGGTAATGCCCTGGTCGTTGAGCCAGTGACTCATCTCGATCGCCTCATCAACGGTCCAGCCGCCATTGGCATCAACGCTCCATTTTGCATCCGAGGGGGCAACTTTTTTCACGGCTTGCAGCATCGCCCGATCGGCTTCCACCCCTGCTGGACTTCCGAGTTTAACCTTCACCGCTTTTACCGTGGTGATGTCCATCCATTGCAGCATCCGCTGTTTTGCCGCTTCCGGTGAGCTAATGCCGATCGTCACTGAAGTCGGGACAATTTTGCGGCGATCGAGTCCCCAAAGCTGCCAGAGGGGAAGTCCCACTTTTTTGCCTATCCAGTCGTGTAGTGCCAGATCCACGGCTGTTCTGACAGCTGAGAATAAGGTGACGGTGCGGAGTAAGCGTTCAATGGGCTGGCGATCGAAGGGGGTGAATTTTTCCAGGCGCGGCTTAAGGGCTTGCAGATTTTGCAGCAGCAATTCAGTTGTTTGCGGCACGTCTCCCACCAAGAAAGGCGATGCTTCACCCCATCCTTCGATGCCGTCCTGTTCCACACGCACCCAAAGATTGGTACTTTCGCTGGTTGTGCCCCGGCTGATGGTAAGTGGGACGCGCTTGTGAACGGTGAAGGTTTCAATGTGGATCTGCATGAATGCTGGAGGAAAAGCGACAAACTTTAATTTAGTTTAATTGTCGATTACCACGCTGGTTAGCCGAATCAACAAATTAAGCATTCGCATCACGAATGTTCAAAATGTTTGCATGGTAGAAGTTCTAGCTCTTTTTATAGAATTCTTCGAGTTAGTGTAGAAGCAAGTTAAGGCACCCATTACGCGGCCACTGATCTGAGTATTACTGTGAAAAAATAACCTGATGATTCTTCAAATCTCTGGAGTAAAATCATGACTCACGACTCTACCGAGAAGCGCGATCGTGCCGAAGCTGTAGTATTACAAGGGAAACAACAGCTTAAGCAGGCAGCTCTAGACTTTGGGATGCAGTTTGCCTCGAGCCTTCGTCAGGAAATTGAAACCTTGATGAGGCAGTTGCAGGAAAGTTTAACGCAAGGTGATGAGATTCGCATTGAACAATACTCTATCGATTTCCAAATCAAGTTGGACGAGCTAAATCAGCAAATGCACCAGCACAACACATTCGATTCCTGAGGAGGGCTGAGGATGCGATCGCTGCGGTTAGCGGAATCTGAGTGATTGGGGGATTAGTCGTAGTGGGTGTTTGGAGCGGGGTTTTGGGTTATACCTTAGTACTGATAGTACCGATCGTCAGGGTTGCCGAACTTTTAGCGTACTTGGGCATTCTAAGTAAAGTGCGGCTATCAGGAAGAGGTACGCGTTCGAGACTTTGACCAACGGGGAATGATAAGGTCGTGCTCCGCAAGGTGTTGAATGCAAAATAGACCCGGCGGGGCAATCAAACGATCGCCAGAATCGCTCGTGTTATGATGCTGTCTGAATTTTGCCCATCTCGCCAGTTTCGCCCGATAACATTCGCCCGATGACAAAAGATACAGCAAGGTACGTCAAGTGGCGATCGCGCTGGTTTAGAGGTAGGTCTGTTCCGGGCAGTCCCTACGTGCAGCCAAATCCGGGTGGATTGGTGAGTCGGACTTCGCAACGAATGCGGCGCAAAATGTTTGAGGCATTAATCCAGCTTTATCCTCCGTCGCCCGGTCTGAAGGTTCTAGATGTGGGAGTAACCTGCGATCGGCGAGAGGACTGCAATTTTTTTGAGCAGTGGTATCCGTTTTCGGGTCAAATTACTGCCGTGGGAGTGGAAGACGCTGCTTTTTTGGAGGAAGACTATCCGGGGTTGAAATTTGTTCAGGCAGATGGGCTAGACCTGCCCTTCCTGGATCAGAGTTTTGATCTGGTGGTGAGCTTTGCGGTGATCGAGCATATCGGCGATCGATCGCGTCAGGCTGCCTTTATTCAGGAACTGCTGCGAGTGGGTCGGGTCTGCTGTATTACCACGCCAAATCGCTGGCATCCGATCGAATTTCACACAATTTTGCCGCTGGTTCACTGGCTGCCACCGCAGGTGTTTCGCCAGATTTTGCGATCGATCGGCATGACATTCTGGGCAAAGGAGGAAAATCTGAATTTGCTGACCCAGCGTGATTTGCTGACGCTTGTGCCTACCGAAGCTCATGTTCGGCTCATCCCGTTTAAGCTGCTCGGATTTGTCTCAAATCTGTTAATTTACATCGACCCTGAAGGTTATCAAAGGGGGCTTGATCAGCGATGACTGCCGAACCGCCCTCCAAGCCAACGCATTCTAGAGGGAAATAAGCCAATCATTCTGACTTTCAAAGTTTCTCAGCATTCAGAATTTCAGGGGCAATTTAGGGGATTCACAACTTCTCAAACAGCCTCTCATCGCGTTCAATTAAAGGAATAATTTAAGAATCAAGTCGTCAAGTTGCCCATTCAGGAGTATTCTGCTGGTAGAGCAGGGTAGCGATTAGGACTTGGTTCAAGTTCACGAGATTCCTGTTGAAAACCTATTGCAATAAAGCCGGGTGTGATGAAGCTTTCAGTTGTAATTCCGTGCTACAACGAGTTGGGAACGATCGGTAAAGTGGTGCAAGCCGTCAAAGCAGCCCCGATCGAATCGCTAGAAATTATTATTGTTGATGATTACTCAACCGACGGAACCAGAGAACTGCTGCAATCTACGATCGAGCCTCAGGTCGCTCAGGTGATTTATCACCCGCGCAATCGCGGCAAAGGAGCAGCGCTACGCACCGGGTTTGCCGCAGCAACAGGCGATATTGTCGTGGTTCAAGATGCCGATCTAGAATACGACCCGCAGGAATTTCCCGATTTGATGGCACCGATTCTGGCAGATAAAGCCGATGTGGTTTTTGGTTCGCGCTTTGCAGGTAGTCGTCCCCATCGGGTGGTTTATTTCTGGCACATGGTTGGCAACAAGTTTCTAACGCTGCTGTCCAATATGTTGACCAATATCAACCTGACGGATATGGAAACCTGCTATAAAGCGTTTCGGCGCGAGGTGATTCAGTCAGTTCGGCTTGAGGAAAACCGCTTTGGCTTTGAACCAGAAGTAACTGCCAAGGTCGCCAAAATGGGTTGCCGCATCTATGAAGTAGGGATTTCCTATTACGGTCGCACCTACAAAGAAGGCAAAAAAATTGGCTGGAAAGATGGCTTCCGCGCAATTTATTGCATTTTGAAATATAATTTGCTGCGTTAATTGCGCCTGCAAAGATTCCTGTGGAAATCCCTGTGGAAATCTCTGTGGAAATCTACCAAACCCCAGTGCGCGTCA
>NZ_JACJOR010000021.1:0-2754 GCF_014695615.1 Leptolyngbya sp. FACHB-711 | reverse complement strand
AAAACTCCAGCATGGACTTAGACGGCAGACCTGCGGCTTCGATCGAGGTTTTCTGTCTAGTCCATCATTGGCTGTTCAATGCTTGTTTCTATTCAATGCTTGTCTGTTCAATGTCTGCTCGATTCCATCTCTATTTAATTTCATATACGTTCCTTGTCCGCTCGACCCGGAGGTAAGCACTTGTTTACAGGAATTCTTGACGGACTGTTCAGCGGTCTTAGTATTGGCTCTATCTTGCTGCTGGCATCGCTGGGACTGGCGATCGTCTTTGGCTTGATGGGCGTAATTAATATGGCGCATGGCGAACTGATGATGCTGGGTGCCTATACCACTTATGTCGTGCAAAACGGCTTCAAGACATTAGGCGAGCCCTGGCAAGGCGGCTATATTTTTGTTGCCCTGATCATGGCATTTCTGGTGGCGGCCTTGGTGGGGCTATTGCTGGAGCGAGGTGTAATTCGCTTTCTCTACGGGCGACCACTCGAAACCCTGCTGGCAACCTGGGGTGTGAGTTTGATTTTGCAGCAGTTTGTCCGTAGCGTGAACTGGGTAATGATTGTGGGTCTGCTGCTGTTTTCGCTGCTGTTTTTTGGCGGACTCTGGCTCTTGAAGCGACGACCTGATTTTCAACGGATTCGGACTGGGGCGATCGCGATTCTGCTTCCTCTCGCGCTTGGCATTACTGGAGCAGTTGGATCACTGCTGAGTCAAACTTACCAGCTCGCCATAACCAAACCTTGGTTTGGAGCGCAAAACGTAGATGTAACGGCTCCCAAATGGCTGCTCGGCGGTTTACCTATCGGTAACTACCAGCTTCCCTACACGCGCATGTTCATTATGGCGCTGACGATCGTTTGCGTGCTTGGCATTTACTGGTTCTTGCAAAAAACGCCCTGGGGTCTACGAATTCGATCGGTGACCCAAAATCGCAACATGAGTGCTTGTCTGGGAATTCCAACCCAAAAGGTTGATGCGCTCACATTTGCACTGGGATCTGGTTTGGCTGGAATTGCGGGCTGTGCAGTCAGCTTACTGGGATCAGTCGGTCCGAACACCGGACAAAACTATATTGTGAACACCTTTATGGTGGTGGTGGTAGGTGGCGTTGGCAAATTGGTAGGGACGATCGCAGGTGCGCTAGTGCTGGGCGTTTTAGACTATGTGCTGGGTTCAGGGGTGCTGGCAATGCTGCTCACGCCTGTCAAACCTCTGTCAGACTTCTTCACCTTCTTTGCAACGACCAGCATGGCAAAAGTAATGGTCTTTTTCCTGATCGTCGTTTTCTTGCAATACCGTCCTGCTGGTTTGTTTCCGCAGAAGGGACGCACGGTGGACGCTTAACTGACCTTCAAGGGAGCATTGGGAGAATAAAATGACGGCACAGGCGATTGAACAACACAAAATTGATTGGACAAAACGGCGATCGCTTTTAATCGAAGCCGGAATCGTAGCAGTCGTCGTGCTGCTGCTGATCTTCCTAGTTCCGGCGGTTTTGTCCGTTTTTCGTTTGAGTTTGATGGGGCGTTTCCTTGCACTGGCGATTGTCGCGCTGGGCATCGATCTAATTTGGGGATTCACGGGATTGCTCAGTTTGGGGCATGGCGTATTCTTTACGCTCGGCGGCTACGCGCTGGCAATGCACTTAAAGCTGCAAATTCCACCCACGGCAAGCAGCCCGCTTCCTGAATTCATGTCCCTTTATGGCGTGACCGAGTTGCCCTGGTTCTGGAAACCCTTTTATTCATTCGGCTTTACTGCCTTAGCAGTGGTAGTTATTCCGGGTATCCTGGCAGCAATTCTGGGCTACCTCTTCTTTCGCAATCGGATTCGCGGAGTCTACTTCTCGATTCTGACGCAGGCAATGACCATTATCTTTTTCAACTTCTTCAATGGTCAGCAAAAACTATTTAACGGCACAAATGGTCTAACCGATTTTCAAACCTTTCTAGGTGCAAAGGTCAATGCGCCGGAAACTCGGTATACCTTCTATATTCTCACTATCCTCTTCCTGGTAATTGCCTACGCTCTCTGTCGCTGGCTAACGAGTGGCAGATTTGGACGAATGCTAATAGCAATCCGCGATGATGAAAGCCGTGCCCGATTTACAGGCTACAATCCTACAACCTTCAAGCTTCTGGTCTTTGTGATCTCGGCGATGCTAGCAGGGGTTGCAGGAGCGTTTTACACGCTACAAAGCGAGATTGTTTCACCCAACTCGATGAATATTGCTTTTTCGATCGAAATGGTGATTTGGGTTGCAGTCGGGGGGCGTGCCACGCTAATTGGGGCAATCTTGGGGGCGATCGTCGTTAACTTCGCTAAAAGTCTTCTCAGTGAGCGGTTCCCCGATATCTGGCTATTCTTTCAGGGCGGCTTGTTCCTGATTGTGGTAATGGTTCTCCCGAATGGTGTCGTCGGTTGGATACGCACCGAAGGCATGAATCTATTTCGTCAGTGGTTCGGTCAGCACAAACGTTCCGTAACATATCCCAGCTTGGAGCAAGATCCAGAGGTTGAACATGAACGCCAAAATTTTGGAGATTGAAAACTTGACGGTAAGCTTTGACGGCTTCAAGGCTCTCAACCGCCTCAACTTTTCAATGGATACAGGTGAACTGCGCGTCATCATTGGTCCAAATGGGGCAGGTAAAACTACTTTCCTCGACATCATCACAGGGAAGGTAAAGCCAACTGAGGGGCAGGTTCGATTCAAAGGGCGAAATCTGCGATCGTATTCCGAACACCAGATTGCCC
>NZ_JACJOR010000209.1:0-8583 GCF_014695615.1 Leptolyngbya sp. FACHB-711 | reverse complement strand
GGTGCGATCGGTGTTCATCATCGACCCCCAGAAAAAGCTGCGGCTCACCCTGACCTATCCTGCCAGCACCGGACGGAACTTCGATGAAATCCTGCGCGTGATCGACTCGCTGCAATTAACCGATAATTACAGCGTTGCGACTCCGGCAGACTGGAAAGACGGCGGCGATTGCGTAGTCGTGCCTTCGATTCCCACCGAAGAAGCAAAACAAAAATTCCCGAAAGGCGTGACTGAAGTCAAGCCTTATCTGCGGATGACCCCTCAGCCTAATAAATAAATGGCTTGAGTAAATGACTTGAGCGATCGGTTTTCCTGAGAAACTGGCTCGATAAAACTTTAGCGTAATCAGGAGTGTGGAAATCCATGCTCCTTTTTTGTATCGTTTTTTGATATGTCTGCTCCAGGCAGTTTTTTGGTACGTCTTGGGTAACATTGCCCTAAATCAGCAGTTTCCTGACTTAGCTTGCGGCATGATTTTCCTTAAATGTCCGCTCAAAACCTCGCTCCCAATGTTCCTGCTCAAACCTCGCCGCACAATGTTTTCGTTCAAACTGTCTCCCCAACCGAGCAGGCAACAGAGCTCCTCACAGTTTCTCTACCCGGTGCAGCTTGTGTTTTCCCTGACTTCTATTCTCGTGTTTCCGTTGTATTTTGCTGTGATCGGTGAAGCCTCAACCGCCATGACGCTCGTGATTGCCTTCCTCATCGCCATTCTTGCTGGCATGATCGTGCTACTCTGGATGCGTCTGAAAGCTTACCGCAAAGAACGCGATCGATTGAGGGACAGTCTATCTCAGGCGATCGAGCAAACCCAGGTGATGCTGCACACCATCCGCGACGGCGTGATTACTGCCAATGCTCAAGGACGGGTGGAACTGCTCAATCCCGTTGCGGAGCAAATCACTGGATGGCACACCCAGGAAGCCCAGGGACGATCGCTTTCAGAAATTCTTCCGCTTCGGGACTGCAACACCGGGCAGCCTTTGCCCAACCTGATAGCGGATTCCTACGAACAGCGTTCTCTCAGCAATGTTGACTGCGCTGCCCTGCTGCAAACCCGGGATCACTCTGAAAGACGAGTGAACAGTACGCGGGTTGAAATTCACGCTCCGACGGGACAAGTCACTAGCAGCGTGGTGGTTTTGCGCGAAGCTGCCGCAGTTTCTGCTGATGATGTCGTATCGACCTGGCAAGACCGCTATGACGCGCTGACCGGGCTGGTGAACCGACAAGAATTTGAGCATTGTCTTCAGCAGGCGATCGCCCTGACTCAGGCAAATGACCAGGAACATAGCCTGTGTTTTCTCGATCTCGATCGCTTTCGCGAAATCAATCAAGCCTGCGGCTATACAGCGGGAGATGAGCTGTTGCGTCAGGTGAGCCGCCTGCTGCAAAACAAAGTGCGAAGAGCCGATACGATCGCCCGTTTGGGAGGAGATGAGTTTGCAGTTCTACTGTATCGGTGCCCTACCGAACAGGCAATGTATGTCGCGCACTCGCTCTGCGAAGCCATCGAAAAGTTCTGGTTTGAATGGGAAGGGCAGAAGTTTTCGGTGGGAGTCAGCATCGGTTTAGTCAGCCTTGCTGCAAAGTCAGATGCCGCAAGCGCAATCAGAGCAGCAGATAAAGCCTGTGCGATCGCGAAGACGCAAAATCGGGGCGGGGTTCATTTCTATCAGAACGACTAGCAGGAACTTCTGCTGAATTTCACAAGCTGTCAACTTGCCCAATTTGCTAGGCTCCACAATAGGCAATCAGGTCAATTTCTACATCGCCAAATCCGGCAAGGGCAGTTACACCGATCGCCGTCCTGCCGGGAAAATTGCCGCTGGGAAAGTAAGATGCATAGATTTCATTCACGGTAGACAGGTGACGAAAATCCGTGAGAAACACCCGCGCCATTACCACCCGATCGAAGCTGCTGCCTGCCTGATCCAGCACCAGTTTTAAGTTTTGCATCACACGGTGGGTCTGGTCTTCGATGGAGCCGCGATCAACCTGACCTGTTTCTGGGTTTTGGGCAAGCTGCCCGGTGACAAACAAAAAATCCCCTGCACGTACCGCATGACAGTAGGGCGAAACAGGCGGCAGTACATTGTCGGGTAGATTAATTCGTTCAAACATAGTCGTCTGCTTTAGTAATCTGCTCAAGTTACAGGAGAGGGTTTACCAGAGAGGATGTTCTGGGAAGATCCAGGATGCTCCCTTCGCCTCCAAACCCTTTGCCTTGCAATTATCGTACTTTAGCCAGGAAATAAAGCAGGAAATAAAGCCGCGATTTTGCTTGAATTGATTGCAGCGCCCAACTTAGAAATAAAAATCGATCGCTTATGATGAGTTTGACGATTCAAGATGTTGAAAGAGCCAAACTTCTAACCCACCTCCTCGTCCTGATACTCGTCCTGATATAGGAGAACCCTAGCTCTCCTCGCCCCCCAAGTCGGGGGAAACCGAACCATGGCACAGCACCATCACTCAGCTTCAAAATTCCCAAAAGTTGACCTGTTCAGGGAGCGGCAGCACTTTTAATCCTTCTCAAACCAGTTCTAAGGCTGCTGTGCCCAGTTAGGCAGTGACCCACTAGCGGAAGTTAAATTAAACCAACGCTTCTCACTTTTTCGCAATCCCATTGCTAAGTTTCTTTTCGCAATTTCTTCTCGTAACTTCTTTTCGCAGTTTTTGAGGACTCGCTGTGAGTTTCACGATTCAAAACGCATTGATCCCGCTCGCATCAGGCTATGCAACCGTTGATGTCCGCATTGAAGCCGATCGCATTGCTGCTATTGCGCCCCATCTAGAGCCTGTCGGAACAGTAATTGATGGACAAAACAAGCTGCTCCTGCCGGGATTTTTCAATGCTCATACTCACTCTTCAGAATTTTGGCAGCGCGGCATGATTCCGCCTTATCCGCTCGAACTGTGGCTGGCAGAACTCTACGACTTTACGCTGTTCAGTCCAGAGCAAATTTATCTCAGTGCGCTGGCAACGGCAGCCGAGACACTGCTGTCGGGCGGAACCTGCGTAGTTGATCATCTGGTGCTGATCCCCGGACAGGAGGAAGAGACGATCGCTGCTGCCGCCCGTGCCTATGAAGAAATTGGCATTCGGGCGTTCATTGGTCCGCTGATTCAGGATGCTTCGCTGACCGAGAGCATTCCTTCGGGGGGGAAATTGCTTGAGCATCAGCCCTATGCTCGAACAACCCAAGAGACGCTATCGCTAATGGAGCGGGCGATCGATCGCTTTCACCGACCAGAAGCCGGAATTCATCTCATGCTGGCTCCAACGGGAATGCAGCTCTGCTCAGACGCGCTGTTTGAGGGCTGTGTGACGTTGAGCGATCGGTATCAGCTTTGCTGCCATACTCACCTGCTCGAAACCAGAGCACAGCAATTGCTTGCCCAGGAGAAATATGGATATAGCGCAGTTCAGCACTTAAAGCATCTGGGATTTCTCACGCCTCACACTTCGCTGGCACACTGTGTCTGGCTCGATGATGCCGACATTGAAATCCTGTCAGAAACGCGATCGACCGTTGTACACAATCCCCTGAGCAATTTGCGCCTGGGCAGCGGCGTTGCCCCCATTTTAAAATATCGACAGGCGGGCGTGAATGTCACTTTTGGCTGTGATGGCTCGGCTAGCAACGACGGGCAGGATTTGCTGGAGGCGATTAAGATAGGCACGCTGCTGCACAATGTGACAGATACCGATTATCGCCACTGGATCAGTCCGCGTGAGGCGATCGAGATGGCATCGTTGGGCGGAGCGACGGGGTTAAATCTGGCTGAGCAGACGGGTTCGCTAACCGTGGGCAAAAAAGCAGATCTGGTGCTGTATGACCTGACCAACTTATCACTGCTGCCGCGCACTGATCCAATCGGTTTACTGGTGATGGGCAGACCTGCAAGTGCAGTGGCTCAGGTGTGGGTCAACGGTCAGACTGTGGTGGCAAAAGGAAAAGTTCAGACAATCGACGTTGATCTGCTGCGGCAGGAGATTTTCGATCGCAGTCAGTGGCAGACAAATCGCCAGTCTGCAATGGTGCAGCAGGTTGAGGCACACTATCGATCGGTGATGGGCCTCTTGGATGATGAATCCTGATAATGAATGATTAACGCTCAAACTTAACAATCAACCCACCTGCTCAAGCACTAGCCCTGACGTTCCCGATACGCCTCGATTTGATGAGGAGGCATTTGGGGCGAGGTAGAAGGCGGCAGGTTAAGCGAGGAAGAACCAGGCGAGCGCAGCTGGGGGGCGTAGAAATTGCCATTTTGCGGCGGTAGATTGGGGGTATCTGCTTCCATTGAAGCGATCGCGGCTTGATTTGCACCGATTTCACCGGCATTGATTGGTGATGGTTCCTCAACCCGACGGCTGGCTGCACGAGCGGACTGTTGATGATCCGCGATCGGGGCAACTTCAACTTCAAACTGCTCAAAAACCTCGACTTCCTCGACTCCCTCAATTCCCTCCACTCTCTCAATCTCTTCTATTTCTTCAAATTCCTCAGCTTGTGAGGCAGGCAAACGGGGACGGGTTGGTACTGGAGCTGCCCGCCGACCCGAAGGACGGGTGAAGGCTCCTAGGGCTGCTTTGAAGCCAGCGACGACGCTGCGTGTCGTGATCTGCGCCTGCTTTGCCTGCTGCTTTACCCCGCCCACACCCTGATCCACTTGCTGAGTCATCCGACCCACGTTTTGCACTCCCTCAGTCATATCGTCAGTGAGTTCGGTAATTTCCAGGCTTGTAAGGCGGATTGCTTCCAGGGTGGGCGGCAGTTCTCGGTTGAGGGTGTCGAATAGCTTCTCAGCACTACGAGCTGCCCGCGATAGCTCCTGAAAAGCAGGCAGCGCAGCCATCAGCACGGCGGTAATGCTAACCGCAACTAGCAAAATCGAGAGTCCTAGCCAAAACAAAGGGTCTACCACACTGTTTCCCTATCTCACCAATACTTCTATAAGGCTTTACTATCAAGAATTCACTTCACTCAGCCTGTACCTTTATGCCGAATCACGAACAGAAGGACGGGCTTCGACGACCGCTCGCGTTTCCTGCTGCTCCAAAAGTTGCCGTTCGCGCTGGCTGGCTTCAAGTCCGGCGGAAATCGCCTCCTGTAAACGAGTCAGCGTTTTATCCCATTTGCGTAATGCCGTTTCTGATAGGCGATCGGCTTGAATTTGGACGCTAGTTGAGAGATCTTCTGCCAGTTCCGGCAGGGCATCTGCCGATTTTTTCAAAAACTGCCGGGTTTCTCGACCCGATCGTGGAGCCACCAGTAGCCCACTCACGACCCCAACGACTGCTCCAACCAGCAATCCCCCTACAAATACCCCAGATCCTCCGCCACGGTTTTCTGTCATGGTCATTTCACCTTTCTACTGCATCGATCGACTGAATCGAATCTCCGGTTCAGAATCGCTCTATCTCAAGATTAGACAATTTCCAGACGGTTCGCGCTGTTGTCATGATGCCCCTCGAACGCTAGACCGAATCATACGGGCAAAAAGAGTCAGTCGCTGATTGCGTTGGGCAGGAATGATCGATCGATACTGGTTCCAAACGATTTGTCCTAAGCCAAGCAGGGCAAGCAGTTTCTGCGCTTTCTCAAGCTGAATTGCGGCTTTGCGATACTGCTGACGCGCCTGCGCTACACCGCTCTGTCCCTTGGAGATATTCCTGGGCGCACCGTGCAGAACCTTATGTGTACTGTGTTCGGCAGCAATGAGAGCATCGGCTGCCTTGGCAAGGGTTCGGCGGAGTTGCCAGAGCCGCCAGGCAACATAAAACCCTAGCGAAGCAATCAAAACATTGAAGACCAGAACTGTTATTACCATGTCTACTGGCTCGATCGCACAAATGTCATGCCTAAACTTGATGTCTAGATAATTAATGCCCAGGTAATTAATACCCAGACAACCTGATATCCAGACTATGAATGTCCAGACAACCTGATGCCCAGATAATTAATGCTCGGACAACTTGATGGCCAGACAGCTATGACCAATCATACCGATAGATTTGCGGTCTCAAACAGTATCGATCGGAAATCAACCGCGAGAGAGACCTTTAATTTCAATAAGGCGTTAAGCTTCTCTGAGTTTTACTTTTTAAGTTTTACTTTTTAAGTTTTGCTTTTTGGGTTTTGCTTTATTCACCTGCCTGATTTGATTCATGGAAGATCCGCAGCCTTCTGAACACTTATTAGAGCTATTTGTCTCAGAGTTATTTGTTGACCCCATTGCCGGATCAGATGCGTCGAGAGACAGCAATTCGCCCTCAGCGGCGATCGGCACACAGTCTCAGCCGTTCAAGACCTTATCTCACGCGCTCAGCCAGGCGACTTCGGGCACAATCATCTACCTTCAGCCCGGTCGCTATGACACCGTACAGGGTGAACAGTTTCCGCTGCAGATTCCGGTTGGGGTGGTGGTGGTGGGGGATGTGCCAACGCGGGGCGAGAGGACGACGATCGTTGGGGGTGGCGACTGGGAAAGCTCAATCTTTGGCAGGCAAAATGTGGCTCTGGTAATCGCGGAGCAGGCACAGGTGCGGGGAGTGACCATCACCAATCCCCATGAGAAAGGAACTGGAATTTGGATCGAAGCGGCTACGGCAACGATCGCCCACTGTCGGTTGAGCGGCTGCGGCAGAGAGGGAATTTTTGTCACTGGAGAAGCCACGCCCACGATTCTCAACTGCTGGCTTCTGCAAAATCGGGCAAGTGGGATTGCCTTCACGCGCTATGCCAAAGGAGAAATTCAGCGCAGTTTGTTTTGCCAAAATCGTTTTGGTGTAACGCTGAGCGACTTTGCATCTCCGATCGTTTATCAAACCGAAATCACCGATAACCAGGTTGGCATGGTGCTATCGGGAGCGAGTCGTCCCGTACTGCGGGAAAACCGGATTGCTGCCAACACCGGAGAAGGATTGGTCATTTTTAGTCAGGCGATGCCTGATTTAGGCGATCGACAGTCGCCCGGAGGAAATTACTTTCAGGACAACGGAGATTTCGCAATTCGCAACGTGGGAGCGCAGCTTGTCATTGCAGCGGGAAACCTATTGCATCCTTTGTCTGTGCGAGGGGCGATTGAATTTCGTGCCCTTCAACCCGTGCAAACGGGAGGCTGGGACGCAGAAAGTTTTACAGCGATCGTTCAGCCGCAATCCAGACTCACTTCCGATCCGACTGCGATCAATTTGCCAGAGACTCCGCCCGATCTGGTGAATCACTGGTCGCTACCCTTTGTGCTGACCATTCTCGACAGGCGAATTATGGGCTGTTTTGCCGATCGCACGTTTCAGCCCGATCGACCGGTTTCGCGTGCCCAGTTTGCGGCTGTAGTGGTACGGGCATTTCAGCAGTCCGATCGCTCTCCAAATCGCGGCGTTCGAGATGTGCCTACCGAGCAGGAGGCAGCCGCGCCGATTGCTTCGCCGTTTCCCGACGGGGTGATCGCCCAGGCAGAGCGACTGGGATTTGTCGAACGTGAGGCAGATTTGCACTTTTCTCCAGAACAGCCACTTCCCCGATGGCAGGCGATCGTGGGATTGGTTCGGGGGCGGGGGCTAAGTGGCGGTCGGGCTGAACTGCTGCGGATCTTTCGCGATCGAGCTGAGATTCCCAGCATTGCAGTGTCGGCAGTAGCGACGGCAGTGGCACATCAGCTGCTGATTTTGCCGCAGCGCGATCGGTTAGCTCCGCTGTTGCCAATTACTAGAGCAGAGCTAGCTACCTGGATTTATCAAGCCCTGATTTTACAAGATGAGGCAGAAGCCAGAGAGAGTCCTGCGATCGTAGAGCCTACCAGAGCCCAAGATTGGATGCAGAACCTGGCTGTTCCAACAAGTTCTTTGCTTCAGGTTCCCCGTCTAACGGCTTCAGGTGAAGGGCTACGAGTGGCAATCCACATTGAGATCCCCATTCAGATCCCCCTTGAGATGAGTTCCGACCTGTACTCCGCGCAGGAAGAATCGCCCCTTGTGCAGGCAGGGTTGTGGGTGGGCGTACAGGTGGCAGAACACCTCGAACAGGTGGGAGTTGCAGCCGACCTCATTCAGAGCCGGGATCACTCGATCGATTTTGCAGAACGGTTGACAAGGCTACAGCAAACAAAGCCCGATCTGCTGCTTCAGATTTGTCTGGTTGCAGTGTCTCCTGAGAGGGGCGCAATGGGGGTTCAGACGCAGTACGCGCCGTCAGAAAGCCAGCCATATGCTTCGCTGCTGCACCACAAGCTTTTGGGCTCGCTAGATTTGCCCGATCGCGAAGTCGTTCCCCTGCCAGAGCTACCTTATCCGCTTGCCGTACCGATGCTAAAAGTCGAGTTAGGCTTGCTGGAAGCAATGTTGAATCACCCAGACGGAATCAATCGCAGCTTTTGCACCTATGTAGCGATCGCGATCCACCAAGGGCTACTCGAATTCCTTTTAGTTTGAACGTCTTAATTTGAGCGTCTTAATTTGAGCGTCGCGGCAGAATTGGGAATCGCAGTTAACCTCTACCCGTGAGCCAAATAATGGGAAGATAAATTATTGACGATCGATTGAAGTAAAAACAACTGGCATGGCTGAAATTC